>CAZNLX010000014.1:0-18428 GCA_964573925.1 uncultured Intrasporangiaceae bacterium | reverse complement strand
CGGGGTGGACTATCTGTCTGTCGGCGGCCTCACCCACTCCTCGCCCATTCTCGACATCGCTCTGGACCTCATCGACTGATCGAGATCAATCGGCACGCGACCCGACGGCGAGGGCAGGACCCCCTGTGAACCGGGCGTCAGTCACCGACGACGTGCCGGAGGTAGCGGCGGGGGTCCGCGAAGAACCGCCGGTAGTGATCGACCACGGCCAAGTCGTCCCAGTTCACTGGATGGATGCCTAGGGCGTCGAGTTGTAGGATCCTGGCCCCCGGCAAGGCGGCCACGATCGGCGAGTGCGTGGCGATGAGCACCTGTGCCCCGCGCCTGCTTGCCAGGGTTGTCAGGGCGCCGACGAGGGTCAGCTGCGCCTCGAACGACAGCCCTGCCTCCGGTTCGTCCATGACGAAGAAGCCCTCTCCCGCGAACCGCCGAGTGCCCAGCAAGGCCATGAACGACTCACCGTGGCTGAACCGGTGGAAGGTCGGGTCGCGGGTGAAGGACTCGGTCGCAGTCGCGTCGAGATAGCCGACCAGTCCGTGCATCGTCTCGGCCCGAACGAAGTACCCCCACCTGCTTGCGCCGGGCCCGCGGACGAGCTGCAGGCTTTCGTGGAGCGGGGATTCGCTGGCATAGCTGCGGTGCCGGGCACCGGTCGAGCCGCCCTCGGGGGCCAAGCCGAACGCCATGGCGATCGCTTCGATGAGGGTCGACTTGCCGGTCCCATTGGCGCCGACGAGGACCGTGGCAGACCCCAGGTCCAGTCCTTCGCGGAGCACTTGAGCCACCGGCGCGAGGGTGGCAGGCCAGTGATCGGGCGCCAGCGGATCGACCAGCGGATGGCGCTGGACCCGGCGCACCGGCAGCGGCGGGAACGGGTCGCTCGCCGCCCCCCGGCTGCGGGAGGGCGGCATACCAGGGCTGCGGGGGACCACACGGACACGGTATGCCGCCCCGCCGACAGGCTGCCGGTGATGGCCGGTCGGGTGGTTGCCGACGACCGATCGGAGGCATCCGCGGGGACCTCACCATGGCGGCTAGCACGAGCCTCGCCGATGAGATAACGGCCGCGATGCGGGCCGCTCTGGCCCCGGGCCGGTAGCGTCGTGGACCGAGGGCGGTGCTCGCCGGGGCCCCGTGCGGTTCGCTCTCGTGTCGCGGCCGCTCCGGCCCGCGAGAAGGGACGAGAGGCGTCGAGGTGGAAGTGTCCACGGCGGAAGTGAAGCCGTCCGGGCTGGCCCGGTCGGTCGTGGTCCTCGCGCTCGGCGCCGGGCTGCTCGCTTCGGGCGGAGCAGCGTATGCCGCGGGCGCCGCCGACGCGGCATCCGCCGGGGCGGCATACGCGGCCGTCGTGGGCGCACCCGCACCGCCGGCGGTCCTGCCTGGTGCGGTCGTCTCGCAGGTGACCATCACCATCACCCCGACAGTCATGGTGAGCCAGGCTCCCAACGGCGAGATGGTCCCGTGGACGACGATCTATCCCACTCCCGAGCAGGAGGCCGAACAACCGGCCGCCCCCAGCTCCGGCGGGTCGACGCTCACCTGGCTGTTCGTCGGGGTGCTCGTCCTGCTCACCGCCGGAGCCGGGGTCTGGGCCTGGAACGGGCGCACTGCGCCGCGGTCGGACCCGACGATCGCCTCGCCGGACGGGGGTGAACTCCTCGACGGTCCGGAGCCGATGTCCGACGACCCGGCCGACGCCGCGCCTCCGGGGCCCGAGCAGCAAGCAGACGAGCTCGGCGATCTGCCGCACCGGCGGATCCGGGACTAGGGCGTCCCGGTGAGGAGCAGCACCGCCCCGCAGGTGGCACCAGCCGCCGAGCCCGCCCCCGAGTTGCCCGACTGGCGGCGCTACCACGCGATGTGGCGCCGCCTGCGTGGGGCGCCCCGGGTGCGCTCGCGACTGGACTGGTGGGGCCCGCTGGTGTGCACTCTCGTGGGGGCGGTGCTGCGGTTGCAGAACCTCGGCAATCCACCAGCCCTGGTCTTCGACGAGAACTACTACGTCAAGCAGGCCTACTCGCTGCTGCAGCACGGTGTCGAGTTGCGCACCGACCCGGCCCTGGGGGACACCTCCGGGGACCGCTGGAACGCCGGCACCTATGACATCTTCGCCTCCGAGGGTGACTTGGTCATCCACCCGCCGTTGGGCAAGTGGCTCATCGCCCTCGGACAGCAGCTCTTCGGCGTGGAGAACTCGTGGTCCTGGCGGATCGTGCCCGCGTTGGCCGGTATCGCCTGCATCCTTCTCCTCGGGCGAGCCGTCCTACGGATCACCCGGTCGGGGCTCTGGGCGACCTTCGCGGCCGCGCTCATGGTCGTCGACGGGCTGGCCTTCGTGGAGTCCCGCACCGGCATCCTCGACACCTTCGTCGCCTTCTTTGCCCTGGCCGCCTTCCAGTGTTTGCTCATCGATCGGGACCGTTCCCGCGAATTGCTCGCCTGGCGGCACGCCTGCGACCCGGCCCGGTCCGCCGACCCCTGGGGTCCGAGCCTGGGGCTGCGTCCGTGGCGGTTGGCCGCCGGGCTGCTCCTCGGGTGTCTCATCGCCGTGAAGTGGTCCGGCCTGGTCTTCCTTGCCGTCTTCGGCGTGATGACCGTGCTGTGGGACATGAACGCCCGACGCACCGCGGGGCACTCCGCCTGGGCCCGGGCCACCCTGGTGCGGGACGCGCCGCGGGCCTTCGTGGGCATGGTCGGTCTGTCCCTGGTGGTCTACCTCGCCTCGTGGGTCGGCTGGTTCCGCTCGCCGCTGGGGCACGGCCGGACCTGGGCCACGCTGCACCCGGCGACCGGCCCGCTGGCGCTCATCCCCGATCCACTGCGTGCGCTCATCGCCCTGCACGAGGAGATCTGGACCGTCTCGGCCAGTCTGCAGGGTCAAGGCGGCTACTCGAGCAAGCCCTGGACCTGGATGCTGCTCATCCGGCCCAACCTGTTCTTCCTGCGTGACGTGAGCGGCGGCGAGTGTTCCCCGCCGGTCGGACCCTGCCACGACATGATCGTCGGGTTGGGCACCCCGTCGATCTGGTGGCTGGGCATCCTGGCCATCGTCGTGCTCGCCCTGGTGTGGCTGCTGGACCGTCCGTGGGCCGCCGGGGGGCTGCCCCGGCAACTCGACTGGAGGCTGGGCGCCGCCCTCAGCGGGATCGTTGCGGGATACCTGCCGTGGTTCTTCTCCGGGGAGCGGACCACGTACTCCTTCTACATCGTCGGCTTCCTGCCCTGGGTCATCATGTGCATCACCGTGGCGCTGCACCGACTCGAGGGCACTGACCCCGGCACCCGGCGCTGGCGATCGGCCCGGGTCCTCGGGGCCGCTGTGCTGGTCGCCTCGATCGTGTTGTTCGCCTTCTTCTGGCCGGTCTATACCCTCGGCCGACTCACCGACGAGCAATGGCAGATGCGGATGTGGCTGTCCACATGGCACTGACCCGTCAGCCGGCCACCGGGCGCCGCGGCATACCGGCAGATGGGGCCGCCCCGCGTGGGCGGCGAGTCGCCACTCTCGTCATGGCTGTGCTCGTGACGCTCTCCTTCCTGCTCGGTCTGGCCCAGAAGTCGGCGTGCCAGCAGATTCAGTGGGACATCGGCAAGCACGGCGTGCCGGCTTCGGTCTTGCACGACGGGACCTGCTACACCGACATCCCGGTGCTCTACCGCAGCACGTTCGCGCACGGTCAGCTGCCCTACGCGCAGCCCCGGTTGACCCGCGCGGACGGCTCCGCGGAATACCTCGAGTACCCGGTGCTCACCGGCGTCGTCATGTATGCCGCGGCCGCCGTCACCCGGGCCTTCGGCGATGACGACGACGCCGCAGAGGCAGTGCGCTACTACCTGATCAACGTCGGATTGCTCTGGCTGCTGGCCCTGCTGACCGGGTGGACGATCATCGCGCTCAGCCCGGCCGGGCGGGTCTGGGACGCCTTGTTCTTCGCAGTGGCACCGTCGTTGGCCTACAACGGCACGTCCAACTGGGATCTGCTCCCGGTCGCCTGCACCGGTGTGGCCCTGGTGGCCTGGCAACGCCATCGGCTGACCTGGACCGGGGTCTTGCTCGGGCTGGGTGCTGCGGCCAAGCTCTACCCGATCCTCGTGCTGGGGCCGCTGCTCGTGCTCGGCCTGCGCGCCGGCCGGTTCCGGGAGGTGCTGCGGACCGCGGCCGTCGCCCTGCTCACCGCCGCCCTGGTCTACCTCCCGTTCGTCCTGTTCGCCCCGGGGTGGAGCTACTTCTTCACGATGAACTCGGGCCGCGGGCCGGACTTCGGGTCGGTCTGGCTGCTGCTCGCCAACCGCGGCGTGCACGTGCCGAATCTCAACGCCGTGACCCTCGCCCTGTTCCTCGCCCTGTGCCTGGCCATCGCCGTACTTGGCCTGCGGGCGCAGACCCGGCCGCGGCTCATCCAACTCGTTCTGCTGGTCATGCTGGCCTTCCTGCTGACCAACAAGGTCTACTCGGTCCAGTACGTTCTGTGGCTCGTCCCGCTGCTCGTGCTGGCTCATCCGGTGGCCCGGCACGTGCTGCCGTGGCTGGGCATCGAACTGCTCTATTGGCAGAGTGTCTGGAACGTCATGTCCACCGGGGCCGGGGACACCGCGCAGCGCTACTACGAGGCCGCCACGGCACTGCACTTGCTTGGCCTGGTCTGGATCGCGGCCCTCGTCGTGCGGGACGTGCTGCGTCCGCAGCGCGACAAGGTCCGCCTGGCCCTGGCTGCCGACCCGGCCGCCGCCGACCCGGACGCGGTGCTCACCGCGGGATGACCGCGGGTCGGGACGGGTTCCTACAGTCGATACCCTTGACCTCTGTGACCGTCGATCCCGCCACCACCGAGCCCGACGGGGTTCGCCCCGCTCCCGTCGAGGTCGAGGCCTCGACCGATCCGGCCGACGACCTGCCCGAGCAGTTGCGGGTGCGTCGGGAGAAGCGGGAGCGGTTGATCGCCAGTGGGCACGCGGCATACCCGGTGTGGGTGGA
Organism: uncultured Intrasporangiaceae bacterium; assembly: GCA_964573925.1. GTDB lineage: Bacteria > Actinomycetota > Actinomycetes > Actinomycetales > Dermatophilaceae > Phosphoribacter. The sequence goes on along the minus strand of CAZNLX010000014.1, from coordinate 13,453 downwards.
TCGGACCCACAGTCTCGCCGACATCCGCACGGAGTGGGGACACCTCGATGCCGGCCAGGAGACCGACGCCGTCGTGCGTACGGCCGGGCGGGTCATGTACGTGCGCAATACCGGCAAACTCTGCTTCGCCACCCTCCAAGAGGGCGTCGGCACTCGGCTTCAGGTCATGCTCAGCCTCGCCGAGGTCGGCGAGGCATCCTTGGCCGACTGGAAGGCCCTGGTCGACCTCGGTGACCATGTCGCCGTCGAGGGCCGAGTGATCAGCAGCAAGCGTGGCGAGCTGTCGGTCATGGCGACCGGCTGGCAGATGGCCTCCAAGGCCCTGCGTCCGATGCCCACTCTGCACAAGGATCTCGCCGAAGAGACCAGGGTCCGGCAGCGCTACTCCGACCTCATCGTGCGCCAGGAGGCCCGCGACATGGTCCGGCTGCGGGCTCGGGCGACCCGGGCAATTCGGGAGGTCTTGCACGCCAAGGACTACGTCGAAATCGAGACACCGGTATTGCAATTGATTCACGGCGGTGCTGCGGCCCGGCCGTTCCGGACTCATCTCAACGCCTTCGACCAGCAGATGACGCTGCGGATCGCCCTCGAACTCAACCTCAAGAAGGCCGTCGTCGGTGGGGTCGACAAGGTCTACGAGATGGGACGCATCTTCCGCAACGAGGGCGTCGACAGCACCCATTCACCCGAATTCACCATGCTCGAGGCATACCAGGCTTACGGCGACCAAACGACGATCGCCGGTGTTATCCGCGACCTCTATCTTGGGGTGGCCGACGCCCTGGGCAGCCGGGTGGTGGAGACGCCCAAGGGCGAGGTCGACCTCGGCAGCGAATGGCGCTGGCTGCCGGTCTACGAGGCAGTCAGCGAGGCTGTCGGCGAGGAGGTCACCCAGGCCACCGGCGTGGACACGCTGCGCCGGTATGCCGCCGCGCACGATCTTGACCTGGACCCAGCCTGGGGAGCGGACAAGCTCGTGCTGGAGTTGCTCTCCGAATTGGTCGAGCCGAACGTCCTGCAACCGACCTTCTTCTGCGACTACCCGGCAATTGCTCAGCCGCTGGCCCGGCCGCACCGCTCCCAGCCCGGACTCATCGAGGCGTGGGACCTCATCATCGCCGGTGTCGAGCGTGGCACTGGCTTCTCCGAACTCATCGACCCGGTGATCCAGCGGCAGGTGCTCGAGGCGCAGTCGCTGCTGGCGGCCGGGGGAGATCCCGAGGCGATGGCTCTCGACGAGGACTTCCTGCGCGCCCTGGAGTTCGGTGCGCCGCCGATGGGTGGCCTTGGCTTGGGAATCGATCGCCTGGTCATGTTGTTCACCGGCGCATCGATTCGGGAAACCATCCTCTTCCCGCTCTTGAAGCCTGAGGACTAGTCATGTGGGACTCGATCTATCCGTACCTGGCCGCACTCCTGCCGACCATCGGTCTGTTGGTCATCGCCTACGTCGTTTTCAGGACGATCTTCGAGGCGGACCGGCGGGAGCGGAAGGCCGTCGCGGAATGGGACGCGGCTCACCGGGCACCCGCCGCCCGGACCGACAACGGTGTCGATGAAACAGTCGCCAACGAGGATCCGGGGCGCGGATAGCCGGCGCCTCGCCGGGCGTTCGATGAGATCGCTCTCACGGCAATTGTCGTGTTAGCATCGACCAGCGCTTCGAGAAGTTTCGCGGGATTCTTCCCGAACGCTCGGTGAAACCGACTCGGGGGAGTTATCCTGGGGGTGTTTCGCCGCGTTATTCCGCATGAGCCGGGCGACCGGTGACTCACCTCCGCAGCAACACCCCAGATGAATGGAGTTCCAACCGTGGCCAAGCGTGTCCAGGTCGTTCTCGAAGACGACATTGACGGCAGCCCCGCCGCCGAGACCCTGTCGTTCGGACTCGACGGAGTGACCTACGAGATCGACCTTTCGGCGGCCAACGCGGCCGCCCTGCGTGACCAACTCGCCAAGTGGATCGGTGCCGCGCAACGCACTGGTGGCCGTCGTGCGACCGGCCGGCGGGCCGCCGCTCCGAGCCGGCGCACCGACGTCTCCGCGGTGCGTGCCTGGGCGCGGGCGAACGGTCACCAGATCAACGAGCGTGGCCGCGTCCCCGCAGCCGTCCAGGCTGCCTACGACAAGGCGCACGCCTGATCGGTCGCACCACCTGCTGGATCGGACGGGCCGCTCTCCCATCGGGAGGGCGGCCCGTCCCGCGTGTCATCGGCGGGGCAGGATCGCCGCGGCAAGGTCGCCGTGTGCGGCGACCCGGTCGAGGACCTGCTCGGCAGTGAGCTGGGACAGCGCCTCGGGCCGCTGCGCGCCCGCCTCGATCTCCGCCCAGGAACGCGGCGCCGCAACGCAGGGGGAGGCCCGGCCGCGCAATGAATACGGCGAGATCGTCGTCTTGGCCGCGGCATTCTGACTCCAGTCCATGAACACCTTCCCGGGGCGCAGCGAAGTGCTCATCTTCCACACCACGAGCTCGGGGTGGGCCGCGGTCAACTCCTGGGCCAGCTGCCGGGCGACCGCCGAGATGTCGTCGGAGGAGTGGGTGCCCGGGAGGGCGGCATACAGTTGCATGCCCTTGGAACCGCTGGTGACCGGCACCGGGCTCAGCCCGATGGCGGTGAGCCGGTCTCGCACGATCAGCGCCACCCGGGCGCATTCGTGCAGGCCCGCGCCGGGTCCCGGGTCGAGATCGACGACGATCCGGTCCGGAGCCGCGGGCCGCCCGTCCGGGCCGACCTGCCATTGCGGCACGTGCAACTCCAGCGAACCCAGATTGGCCAGATAGGTCAGCACGTCCAGGCCGGTGACCAAGGGATAGGTGATCGGCTCGCTGGTGTTCTCGATCGTCACCCGGGGCAGCCAGCTCGGCGCTCCTGAGGGGAGGTTCTTCTCGAAGAAGTTCAGCCCCTCGACGCCGTCCGGGAAACGGACCCGGGTGACCGGGCGTCCGTCCAGGTGGCCCAGCAGCACCGGGGCGATCCGGGCGTAGTAGTGCAGCACCTCGCCCTTGGTCGTCTCGGCCGCCGGGTAGAGGACCTTGTCGAGGTTGGTGACGGTGAGACGGCGACCGCCCACCTCGACGGCGGTGCGGGCCCCGCGGCCGGGTTCGGGGCGCTCAGCCATCGGGCCAGTCCGCCGGGTCGATGTCGCCGGGGGTGAGGTCCGGGCGCAAGCCCCGGTATGCCGGTTGGCGCAGCCGCCCGCTCGCGGTCAGTCCGAGCGCCTGCACTTCGCAGACGAGCACCGGGTGCACCCAGGTGGCGCCGGCTCGATCCTCGGCGGGCACGGCCTCGGAGAACGGGCTCTCGGCCGCAGCGAGGGGCGTCAGATCGTGGGCCAGCGACTGGGCGGCCCGGCCCGCCAGGCCCGAGCCCACCCTGCCGAGATAGCGCAGCCCACCCACCCCCGGCACGCCGACCAGGACCGCGCCGAGGCGGTCCACCTGATCGGTCTCGGGCCGCCAGCCGCCGATGACGACCGACTGGGAGGTGCGATGCGGGGACTTGAGCCAATCCTCGGTGCGGGCGCCCGCGGCATACCGGCTGTCCCGGCGCTTGCTGATGATGCCCTCCAAGCCCTGCTCGCGGGTGGCCTCCCACAGGCTCTCGCCGTCGTCGTAGCAGGGAGAGAGTCGCCAGTGCGGGCCGGACAGGTCCATCCGCTCCAAGGTGGCCCGGCGATCGGTCCACCGACGGGCGGTGAGGTCCACGCCGTAGAGGCGCAGCAGGTCGAAGACCACGTAGGTGGCCGGGGCCCGTGCGGCCAGCGTGGCGGCCCGGGCCGGGGTCGAGACGTGGAATCGCTCGGCGAGGGCGGCGAAGGAGGGGACTCCCCGGCGCATGACGACAACCTCGCCGTCCACCAGCATGTCGTCGAATTGCCCAGCCAGTCCGGCCAGTTCGGGGAAGGCCACGGTGACCTCCCGCTCGGTGCGACTGGTCAGCCGAACCCGCCCGTCGGCGACGTCGGCGAGCACCCGCATGCCGTCCCACTTGACCTCGTGCACCCATCCCGGGCCCCGCGGAATGCTCCGGGCGGGTGTGGCGAGCATCGGGCGCATGCCGGCTAGAGGATCGCCACGAGGACGGCGCACCCGGACCGGGCCGCCCGTCGGTAGAACTTGCGCAACTTCTTGTAACGCGGCTGCAGCCAGCCGTGGAAGTCGTCCGGCTCCTCCCAGAAGCCGGGGTAGATGTCGGCCTCGCGCATGGCCCCGATGTCGACACGAGCGGCGAGGTCGGCCGGCTTGACCGGCTTGAGGGCGGCGCTGATCTTCTTGACCGTGCCGGCGTCGATGAGGTGGGCCGGACCGTTGCCCAGGTCGTCGCCCACCGCGTCGCCGCCGAAGATGGCCTGTCCCGCGGGCGACTCGGCGTCGTATGCCGTTCCGGTGAGCAGCCAGTGGATGCCGTGCCATGCGGTGTCGAGGTCGACACCGCGCCGCGGATCCGGGGGCTCGTCCTCGATGAGGGTGGCCGCGGCCGAACCGTCGGAGCGCACGGCTTCGTGCTCCTGCTCGCTCAGCGCGCGGGCCGTCCAGGTCATCACCATGGTGCCGAATTATGCCGTCATCGGATGAACGCCAGGGCGCCTCATGGTGACCGCGCGGCGACGGGTCGGCGGCATACCTCGCGGCGGCATCCCGTTGTGAGGGAAGCTGCGGTGAGCCATGCTGGTGACTCAGGTGACCAGTGGGAAGGATGAGTCCGATGCGGGCGATGTGGAAGGGCGCGGTCTCCTTCGGGCTGGTCAACGTCCCCGTCAAGCTCTACTCCGCGACGGAGAACCACGACATCTCCTTCCGTCAGGTGCACCGCACCGACGGCGGGCAGATCCGTTACCAGCGGGTGTGTAGCGACTGCGGTGAGGTCGTGCCCTTCGATGACGTCGCCAAGGGCTACGAGACCCCGGACGGGCAACTGGTCGTGCTCACCGACGAGGACCTCGCCGGGTTGCCGAATCAGTCGAGCAAGGAGGTCGCGGTCGCCAAGTTCGTGCCGGCCGGTCAGATCGACCCGATGCTCTTCGACAAGGCCTACTACCTGGAGCCGGAGAAGTCGGCGACGAAGGCCTACGCGCTGCTGCGGGACGCGCTGCAGGCCGCCGACCGGGTCGCGTTGGTCACCGTCTCGATTCGCCAGCGGATGACGATGGCCGTGCTGCGCGTGCACGACGGGGTCATCGTCCTGCAGACGCTCTTGTGGCCGGACGAGATCCGGGCCGCCGATCAGGTCAACCTCGGCGACACCGGCCACGCGAGCGAGCGGGAGCTGGCCATGGCCAACATGCTCGTCGACTCGCTGTCCGGCGACTACGACCCGGCCGAGTTCGAGGACGACTACGCCGCGGCGGTGACCGCCCTCGTGGAGTCCAAGGTGGCCGGCGGGGTGGCCGTCGAGGCACCCGTGACGGCGGCGGACTCCGCAGAGGTGGTCGACCTGCTGGAGGCTCTGCAGCGCAGCGTGGACCGGGCCAAGGCGGCCCGCGGCGAGCCGGTGGGCCCAGCGGCCCCGGCGGTCCCAGCCGGGACGCCACGCCCGGCGGAGGCGATCGCCCCCGCGGTGGCGGACTCCTCGGCCAAGCCGCCGATCCCCGGGGCTGCTGCGCCGGTCAAGAAGGCCGCCGTCAAGAAGACCGCCGCCCGCAAGGCCGGTTGAGCCGGTGCCCGAAGGCCACACCCTGCACCGACTTGCAGGGGCCCTTGACCACGCGTTCGCCGGAACCGTCCCGGCGCTGTCCAGCCCGCAGGGACGCTTCGCCGACGGAGCGGCGCACCTGTCTGACCGCGAACTGCTCGAGGCCTGGGCCTGGGGAAAGCACCTGTTCGTCGAGTTCGCCGGCGAGGCCTATCTGCACGTGCACCTGGGGCTCATCGGGTCGTTCGACGTGGCCCCGCTCGTGGCGAGCAAGGACGGCCGGTATGCCGTGCCACCGCCGGTCGGGGCCGTGCGGTTGCGGATCCTGTCCTCCGGGGATCCGGCGACCTCCCGGTGGCCCGCGGGCCGGGCGGCACACCTGGCCGAGTTGCGCGGCGCGACGCTCTGCGAGGTGGCGACCCCGGGCGAGGTCGACGCCGTGCGCGCCCGGCTCGGGCCGGACCCGCTGCGCGCCGACGCCGACCCGGAACTGGCCTGGCGCCGGATCGCCAAGAGTCCTCGGTCGATTGCCGACCTGCTGATGGACCAGGCGGTTCTCGCCGGCGTGGGAAACGTCTATCGCTGCGAGGTGCTCTTCCGCCACCGGGTCGACCCGCACCGGCCCGGCCGGGAGATCCGCGAGTCAACCTGGCGGGCCATCTGGACCGACCTGCGGTTGCTGCTGCCGATCGGCGTTGCGCTCGGCCAGATCGTCACCATGGCCGATCAGGTCGACGAGGCGCTCGCCGGAGCCTATGACGCGGCGGCGGTCCCGGTCAGCCCCACCGGGGTGTCAGCCTGGCGGCCGCATCCGCAGGGAGCGCTGGAACGGCGCTACTACGTCTACAAGCGCCAGGGTGAGCCCTGCCGGGCGTGCGGTTCGCGGGTGCGCACCGAACTCGTCGCCGGCCGGAACCTGTTCTGGTGCGGCCGCTGCCAACGCCGCCGTTAAATCGTTTTCACGCGCCTCCGCCTGCCCGAAAACGCTTTCCCAAATGGACGGTGGTGCGAGTCGGCGCGGACGCGCCGCGCATCGGAACATAGTCTGTCGGGAGAACTCACGAAGGACGATGAGGGGCGCGCCGGCATGGACTTCCTGCACCGCGTTCTCAGCCATGCCGCGGAAACTCCGGAACGGGTGTGCTTTACCAGTCGGGGTCAATCGCTGTCCTACGGGGCGTTGGCGCAGCAGTCCGCTCGCCTGGCCGGTCATCTGCTCGACCGCTTGGGTGCCGACCGGGCCCCCATCGTCGTCTTCGGGCACAAGGACCCGCTCATGCTCGTGTCCTTCCTCGCAGCGGTCCGCTCCGGACGGCCCTACATCCCGGTGGACTCGTCCTTCCCCGTGGACCGGGTCAACTCCGTCATCGCCGAATCCGGTGCCTCGCTCGTGCTAGCCGCGGGGGAGGACCTGCCTCGCGGAGTTCTGGGAAACCAGCTGCAACAGAACGAATTACTGGAGCTGATCGGGACTGAACCAGCGCGTCGTCCGACACCCGAGGACGCCGTCGGGCCGGACGACCCCTTCTACATCATCTTCACCTCGGGCAGCACGGGGCGGCCCAAGGGGGTCCAGATCAGCCGGCAGAGCCTCAATCGATTCGCCGCCTGGGGTCTGGATCTCGTCGCGGGCACCCTGGGGAGCGCCGAACAGAAACCTGCGGTCTTCCTCAACCAGGCCCCGTTCAGCTTCGACCTGTCGGTCATGGACCTCGCTATCGGGCTGGCTGCGGGTGGGTCGCTCGCCGCGGTCGACCGGGGACATGTCGCGCGATTGTCGGAACTCTTCGACATGTTGCGCGCCCAGCCCGTGATGGTGTGGGTTTCCACACCCTCGTTCGCCGATTTGTGCTTAAGCGACGCCTCGTTCGGCCAAGCGCTCCTGCCCGAGCTGCGCGAATTCCTCTTCTGCGGGGAAACCCTCGCGGTCGGCACGGCCGCGGCGCTGCGGGCGAGATTCCCGCGCGCTCGCGTCGTCAACACCTACGGGCCGACCGAGTCCACTGTCGCGGTCACCTCACTCGTCGTCGACGACGAGGTCCTGGCCAGGTATGCCGCCCTCCCGGTCGGCCGCGCCAAGCCTGGCACCAGGATCCTCATCTGCGACGAGACCGGTGCCGAGGTTGCCGACGGGGAGCGGGGCGAGATCGTCATCGTCGGCGACACGGTGAGCCTGGGCTACTTCGGGCGGCCCGATCTCGACGCCTTGGTGTTTGGCTGGACCGACGAGCAGCCACCCCAGCGGTTCTACCGCACGGGAGACGCCGGCTATCTCGAGGACGGCCTGGTCCACTTCCTCGGGCGGCTGGACTTCCAGGTGAAGCTGCACGGCTACCGGATTGAGATCGAGGACATCGAGGCCAATCTGCAACGGCTGCCGGGAGTGCGGCGGGCCGTCGTTTATCCGGTGGACAAGCCCGGACGCCCGGGGGTCTACACCCATCTCGAAGCGGTCGTCCAAGCGGACGAACTGGGTGCCGACACCGGCCTCGCCGCGATGGTCCGGCTGAAGAAGCAGCTGCGGGAGTTCGTGCCCGATTACATGGTGCCCAAACTGCTGCGCTTCGTCCCGGAGATCCCGATGACGGCCAACGGAAAGGCCGATCGGAAGGCAGCACGGGGCCTCGTGTCATGACGCCGTTCGGGGACCTGACGTTCTTCTTCTACCTGTCGGTCGTGTCGCTGCCGGCCGTCGCCCTGGGGTTGGCCGGCCGGCCGATCCGCGGCTACGGGTTGTGCGTCTCGCTGGTCACCGTGGGCCTCGTTCTCTCGCACAGTCGCCGCCAGCTCGTCCTGGCGGTCGCCTTCCTCATCGGTCAGTTCCTTCTGGCGCGGGCGCATCTGTGGTTCATCGGTCGGCATGGCAGGGGCGTGTCGTGGGAGCGCCGCTCGGCGGTCGTCGCGGCCCTGGCCCCGCTGGCCCTGGCCAAGTTGTCCGGAATCGTCGAGTTCACCAACCTCGGCTTCCTGGGAGTCTCCTATCTGACCTTCCGGGCGGTCCAGGTCATCCTGGAGATCTCCGACGGTCTCATTTCCGAGGTGCGGCCGCTGCGCTACCTCTACTTCATGTCCTTCTTCCCAGTGCTGTCCGCCGGGCCGATCGACCGCTCCCGGCGCTTCGACCAGGACGCCGAGCACCCGCCGGCCCCCGCGGCATACGCGCGGTTGCTCGGGCAGGGCCTCTGGTACCTCGTCCTCGGTGCGGGCTACAAGTTCGGTGCCGGGGCCTGGTGCGCCTATGCCCTGCGTGGGGACGGGCCGGCTGGGGGCTGGGTCGGCTACATGTACGTCTACGGCCTGCAGCTCTTCTTCGACTTCGGCGGCTACTCACTCATGGCGGTGGGCGCCAGCTACGTCTTTGGGATCCGCACACCGATGAACTTCCGGGCCCCGTTCGTCGCCGAGTCGATCAAGGACTTCTGGAACCGCTGGCACATCACCCTGTCGTTCTGGCTGCGCGATTACCTCTTCAGCCGACTCACCATGGCGCTCATCCGCCGGAAGGTGTTCGCCGACCGCGCCACGAGCGCTCGGGTCGGTTTCGTCGTCAACATGACGACGATGGGCCTGTGGCACGGAACCAGCCCGCAGTACCTCTGGTACGGCGCGTACCACGGGGTGCTCATGGTCATCAACGACTTCTGGGAGCGTCGCTCGGGCATCCATCGGCGGTTCCGGAGGGCGTGGTGGTACCGCCTGGCCTCCGTCGCGGTGACCCTGCACGCCGTGCTGTTCGGCTTCTACATCTTCTCCGGCCGCCTCACCGGCCACTGACCACCCGAGGAAAGGAACTCCGATGACCGAGGAACAGCGAGCGGTGGTGCTCGAGCTCGTCGCCCAGGCGTGCGGCTCCGACCAAGTTCTGGCCGAGCCCGACGTGGATCTGCTCGACGCCGGCCTGCTCGACTCGTTGGCAATGGTCGAGCTGCTCGTCGGGATCGAGGAGCGGCTCGGTGTGGAGATCCCGCCGACCGACGTGGACCGGACCGAACTCTCGTCCGTCACCAAGATCGTGGCCTTCGTCGACGGCCGGCTCGGCCGGTGAACCGCCGAGCCGGGGGCCGGTTCGCGGCCGTCGGCGCCGGGCTCGTGGTTGCCCTGGTGTGGGCTCTCACCCCCGCGAGCACCACGACGGCCAGGCTGTTCGAGGTCGGGGCCGCCTGGTCGCCCCACGAGCTCGCCGGCAACTACTCCGCGGACACCCTCCGCGGGATCCGGCGCTTCCAACTGCATTCCGAGGCGGCACCCTCGAGCGCGCGCGTCCATGTCGTCATGGGGTCCTCGGAGTTCTCCTCGCCCGTGTCGCAGAACCCCGTCGTGTGGATGAGGTGGAAATCATCCGATCTCTTCCTCTTCGCCACCGGGCGCGGCTACGTCCAATCCCTCAGTCATGCCATCGAGTTGGCGGCCATCGCCGACGACCTGCGCACGCCCAAGGTGAGCCTCATCCTGTCCCCGCAGTGGTTCACCGAGGAGGGGGTCGGCACCGAGGCCTTCACCGAGGTCTTCTCCCACGCCCACTGGCTGCAGATGCTCGACAACGACCGGCTGACGCCTCAGACGAGGCAGCGCATCGCTGACCGGGTCGTCGAACTCGGCGGCCCGCGCCCACCGCTCGGGGCGGCCGTGCACGATGTGGTCGGCACGAGGATGGCAGCGTTCAAGGAGGAACTCCTGGCCGCCAAGGGACTGCGGGGGATGTCCGACACGACCGACCCACAGGCGGGGCCGGTGGCCACCATCGACTGGGTGGCGGAGCGCCGCAAGGCCGCGGAGCAGGGTGCCGCCCAAACGCACAACTCGTTCTACGTCGCCGACGAGTACTTCGAGAAGTACGTGACGAAGCGGCTCGCCGAGTTCAAGGGCACGATGCGGGACAAGAGCTTCCTCACGTCTCCCGAGTACGCCGATCTCGAGCTCTTCCTCGACGTCGCGAAGGAACTGCGGATCGAGGTCATGCTTGTCAGCGTCCCGATGAACGGCTGGTGGTACGACCACCTCGGCTACGATCGGGCGGGCCGCGCCGCCTACTACGCGAAGATCCGCGCCGTGGCCGAGCGGCGACAGGTCAGACTGGCGGACTTCTCGGGCGAGGAGTACACGCCCTACTTCCTCTACGACATCATGCATCTGGGATGGAAGGGGTGGCTCGATGTCACAAAGGCCCTGGTGGACTTCGAACTGGGTGCTTGACCGTCTGCAGTCGGCCGGGTCGACCCCGGTGGTCAACCCGCGCCGCGGCGCGCCCGACGCGCTGTGGTCGGACGTGCCGACCGAGGCCGGTGGCCGCGCCCTCGTGGGCTATCTCGTCGCAACCGTCGCCATCCTCGTCTTCGTGGCATTGACCTGGGTGGCCACCAACCAGGGCGCCCCCACCTTCATCTACGAACAGTTCTGAGCACGGAGGTCTCGCGCGTGGACGACTTCCTCCAGGCCAACCGGGCCAACTGGGACGACCGCGCGCCCGCCCACGCCGCCTCGCCCGGGTATGCCGTGGCACGCCTGCTCGCCGACCCCGCAGCGCTGTCCGGGGTGGTCGCCTTCGACCGACCGCTGCTGGGTGAGATCGCCGGGCTGGACGGCATACACCTGCAGTGCCACATCGGCACCGACACCCTCTCGCTGCACCGCCTCGGAGCCCGGATGACCGGGCTGGATTTCTCTCCCGCGGCGTTGAGTCAGGCGCGCTCGCTCGCGGCTGCCGCGGGTGCGGACATCCCCTTCGTCGAGTCGACCGTCGACGGCGCCGTGGCCCTCTAGGGGCGGCTCGTTTCGATCTGGTCTACACCGGGATCGGGGCGCTGTGCTGGCTGCCCCGGATCCGGGACTGGGCGGCGGTGGTCGCCGGCTTGCTGCGTCCCGGCGGCCGGCTGTTCATCCGCGAAGGTCATCCCGTCCTGTGGTCGATGGCCGACCCGACCGGGCCGGACAGCCCGCTGGCCGTCGGCTACCCCTACTTCGAACAGCCCGACCCGCAGATGTGGGACGAGCCGGGGACCTATGTGCCGACCGAGGTCGAGTTCCAGCACAACGTCACCTACGAGTGGAATCACGGCCTGGGCGAGATCGTCACAGCCCTTCTCGACGCAGGGCTGACGATCACCGGGCTGGTCGAGCACGACAGCGTGCCGTGGGAGGCCCTGCCCGGGCTCATGGTCGTCGACGAGGCGGGGGAGTGGCGGCTGCGCGGACACCCCGAGCGACTGCCGGCGAGCTACACCCTCCAGGCCGTCCGCAACGGCTAGTTTCCCCGAGGGTATGCCGCCCCCGGCTCGGTCGTGGCTACTTGTGCACCACGGCCACCGGGACCGGCGAGGCGGCCAGCGCCTTGAGTGCGTTGGAGCCCAGGAGCATCCCGCCGAAGCCGCCCCGACCGCGAGCGCCGACGACGAGCAGGTCGGCGTCCTTGGCCTGCTCCACCAGGGCGGCGACCGGGTCACCCTCGACCGAGACCGCGGTGAAGGTCACCTTGGGGTGGCGCTTCTGGGCCGCCGCAGCGATGTTGCGCACGCCGCGGGCGTGCCTGGACCGGACCTTCTCCTCCTCGACGACGTCGCCGCCGGCCAAGGAGCCGCTCTCGGACGCGCTGAACCACCATGCGTTGACGACGTTGACGTGCCCGTCCTTGCCGGCAAACTCCGCGGCAGCGTCGATCGCCAGCGAGGAGTCTCGGGACCCGTCGACCCCGACGACGACATGCGCCGGGACATCGGCGTGTGAGGTCGCGTGGGCGTGCGCGCGACCGGGGTGCACGACGACCACCGGGCACTTGGCGTGCATCGCCGTCGTGGAGGCAGTGGTGCCGAGGGCGGCATACGTCCGGGGGTGTCGGCCGTGCGCGCCGACCACGACGAGGGCCGCCGTCTTGGAGGCCTTGATGAGTTGACGGGCCGCGTGTCCTTCCGGGCGCAGGGTGGCGACCTTGAGCCCGGGCACGGCGTCCCGGGCGACCGCGGCGGCCGCCCGGGCGGTCGCGTCGGTGTCCGCATCGGTGATCGCGGTGACCTCGTCGACCCCCGCGCCGAGCGGGAGGTCGTAGGTGAGGGCATCCTGCGCGGTCATCACCACCAGCCGGGTCTTGCGTCGGGCCGCCTCGGCCGCCGCCCAGAGCAGGGCGGCATGAGTGCGGTCGTGGCCGTCGACCCCCACGACGACCGCGTCGGTGAACGAGGGTGCCTTGGGCTGGTTCTTCGTCATGCCTCCATTGTAGATTGTCAGCTTCCTGACAAGTGGGTCCGAAGGTCCCGCCCGGGGCTCGATGTGACCGGCGGAACGTCCTCATCCGACTTCATGGGTCCGCCGTGAGCGAACGGCCCGGCTGTCCGGTCCGGTAGGGAACAGGGCGGCATGCCTTCGCGTTGCCAGGGGAGCCGTGCCCGTCACGCGGCGGTCACCACCATGGCGTGCGGGCTCGACACGGTTACCATCGAGGCACCTCGATCGACGGCAGGAGTGTTCAGCGATGTTCGAACGGTTCACGGACCGCGCCCGGCGAGTGGTCGTGCTCGCGCAGGAAGAGGCGCGGATGCTCAACCACAACTACATCGGCACCGAGCACATCCTCCTCGGCCTCATCCACGAGGGTGAGGGTCTGGCCGCCAAGGCTCTGGAGAACCTCGGGATCAGTCTGACCGCGGTGCGTGAGCAGGTCACCGAGATCATCGGCAAGGGCCAGCAGGCCCCGACCGGGCACATCCCGTTCACCCCGCGCGCCAAGAAGGTTCTCGAGTACTCGCTGCGCGAAGGTCTGCAGCTCGGGCACACCTACATCGGCACCGAGCACATCCTGCTCGGCCTCATCCGTGAGGGCGAGG
>CAZNLX010000013.1:0-18502 GCA_964573925.1 uncultured Intrasporangiaceae bacterium | reverse complement strand
TGCTGATGGGCCAGCTGCTCCTCCCGCGCCACTCTCGGCTCGCGAACGGCGTGCGGCTCGCGCACCATCCGGGGCTCGCGGTCCGCCCGCGGCAGCCGCGGCTCGCGCAGCACGGGGATGCGGTCCTGGGTGACGGTGATGCCCTGGTCCGGGCACATGAGTGCGCAGTTGGCGCAGCCGTTGCAGCGGGCCGGGTCGGTGATCATCACCGGGTGGTAGCCCTTGCGGTTGATCGAGCCCTCGTCGAGCACGAGCAGGTGCGTGGCGCATGCGGTGACGCACAGCCCGCAGCCCTTGCAGATCTCGCGGTTGAAGGTCACCGTTCCGTGGGTCGCCATGGCGAGGTCCTTTCCGTCACATCCACGCGGCGCGCAGGTAGAAGCCGATAGGAAGCAACTCCCCGTCGACCTGCTCACCGAGGTGCTCGGCGAGCCCGTCGAGGGCGGCGGGAAGTCCGCAGACATACCGGATGGGTATGCCGGTCTGCCGGCTCACCTCGTGAGTGAGCCGGTATCCGTGGACCACGTCTGCGACGGTGGTCTCACGGCATACATGGGTGTTGCTGATCAACCCGCCGACGGCGAGGCCCGACGTGGCCTCGATCGCGTGCAGGTGGCGCAGAACGCCCGCGACGTCGACCGTCTCGGGGCGATAGGCGTTGACGACGAGGAGGACCTCGGCGTCCCGGCGGCGCAGGTCCGCGGCGAACTCGGCGAGGACCTTGACCCCGACCTCGTTGCCGCCCGCGTCGAGGATGACGTCGTATGCCGGGTCGCCCAGCGGGAGGTGAACCTCGGCCGAGACGGCCGGCAGGTCGAGCGTCGACTCGTGCCCGAGCGACGAGCTGATGACCCAGATCCCGGCCTCGGTCATGACGTCGGCCTGCTCGCGGGAGCGGAAGTAGGGGTTGACGATGTCGAGATCGCCCAGGGCCACCTTGTGCCCCTGGGCGGCCAATGCCATGGCCAGCGAAACGGAGACCTCACTCTTGCCGCTGCCGTAGTGGCCGGTGAGGACGCGCACGACACCCTGACGTGGGGACGCCACCGGTGCGGTGCTCATCTCGGTCTCCGTCGCGCGCCTTGTGGGCATGGACTCGGTGCCGCCCGGGGTGTGGGCGATCACCTTTCCTCCCAGTGTGCGCCATCGGAGCGTTCTGGGGTAGGTGCCCTTGGTCCCCCATCCCCTACCTCAGGTCAATGGTCATCGCCATGAGCGCGCGTCGCGGCTGACTCTCCTAGGGTGGGCACGTGGCCCGTCCCGACATCAAGTTCTGCCGCCTGTGCGGCTCTCCGTCGGACCGTCGCGTCCCGCCGGGCGAGGATCGCGAGCGCGCGGTATGCCGCGCCTGCGGCTACGTCGACTACGTCAACCCGACGAACGTCGTGGGCACCGTGCCAATCTGGGGCGCGGATGGCGGCCAGGTCCTGCTGTGCCTGCGGGCCATCGAGCCGCGCAAGGGCTTGTGGACCCTGCCGGCGGGCTTCCTCGAATACGGCGAGACCCTCGCCGACGGGGCGGCGCGGGAGACCTGGGAGGAGGCGGGCGCCCGGATCGAGCTCGACGGGCTGTTCACCGTGCTCGACGTGACCCGGGCCGGTCAGGTCCACGTGTTCTATCGGGCGCACCTGCTGTCGACGGACCTCGACCCGGGACCGGAGACGGTCGAGGCCCGAATCGTCCCGCTGGCGGACATCCCGTGGGACGACCTGGCCTTCGAGACGGTGCGGTGGACCTTGCGGCAGTACGTCGCCGACCGTGACGCCGGGGCGTTCGGGGTGCACACGGCGTCGATCTGAGCGCAGCCTCGGGGCGGCATACTGTGAAGGCGTCCTCCACGAGAGAAAGCCGATGATGACCACCGCACCTCACTCCAGCGCCGACTACATCGATCTGGAGAACCGCTACGCGGCCCACAACTACTCCCCGCTCGACGTCGTCATCGCCCGTGGTGAGGGCGCCTGGGTCGAAGACGTCGAGGGCAAGCGCTACTTCGACGCATTGGCCGGCTATTCGGCGCTCAACTTCGGGCACTCCAACCCGCGGCTCATCGCGGCCGCCGAGCGCCAACTGCGCACCCTCACCCTGACCAGCCGGGCCTTCCACTCCGACCAGCTCGGGCCGTTCGCCCGCGACCTCGCCGAACTCGCCGGCAAGGACATGATCCTGCCGATGAACTCCGGTGCCGAGGCCGTCGAGACCGCGATCAAGGTGGCCCGACGGTGGGGCAAGCGCACCAAGGGCCTGCCCGAGGACTGGGGCACGATCATCGTCATGGGCGGCAACTTCCACGGCCGCACGACGACGATCGTCTCGTTCTCGACCGACAAGACCGCTCGCGAGGACTACGGGCCCTACACGCCGGGCTTCATCGTCGTGCCCTACGGCGACATCGCGGCTCTGCGCGCGGCGATGACCGACGAGACCATCGGCGTCCTCCTCGAGCCGATCCAGGGCGAGGGTGGTGTCGTCATCCCGCCGGCCGGCTACCTGCGTGCGGTCCGGGCGTTGTGCACCGAGCGCAACGTCCTCATGATCGCCGACGAGATCCAGTCGGGGCTGGCCCGCACCGGTCGGACCTTCGCGTGCGACCACGAGGGTGTCGTCGCGGACATCATCATCATGGGCAAGGCGCTGGGCGGCGGGATCGTCCCGCTGTCGGCGATCGCGGCAAACGCCGACGTCATGAGCGTCATCACCCCCGGCTCGCACGGCTCGACGTTCGGCGGCAACCCCTTCGCCACGGCGATCGGTCGCGAGGTCATCGCGATGTTGCGGACCGGCGAGTTCCAGGAGCGGGCCCGCGTGCTCGGCGACGTGCTCGCCGCCGAGGTGGCTGCGCTCGCCCACCCGGGCATCGTCGAGGTCCGCCAGCGCGGCCTGTGGGCCGGCATCGACGTCGACCCCGGGCTCATGAGCGGCAAGGAGTTGTGTCACCGGATGGCCGACCGTGGGGTGCTGGCCAAGGACACCCACGGTTCGACGATCCGGTTGGCGCCGCCCCTGGTGGCGACCGAGGAGGACATCCGCTACCTGGTCTCGGTGATCGCCGACTCGCTGACCGTCTGACCCGGTCGGCTCAGCCGCGCGCCGTCTCGGCCGGTCGGCTCAGCCGCGCGCGATCAGTCGCAGCGCCCGGTGCGGGCAGGCCGACACCGCCGCCTGCGCGTGCCCGACCAGTTCCTCGCCGAGCTCCCCCTCGATGATGGGAAAGCCCCACTCGTCCAGGCGGATTCGCTCCGGCAACAACTCTGAGCACAGCCCGCGGGCGGCGCAGACCGGCCAGTCGACCCGCATCGTCCACGTCCTGCTCACGCCCGACACCCCCCGGTCAGATGGACGGCGACCTCGTCCTCGAAGGTCGTCAGCATCGACCGCACCAAGCGGGCGGTCCCGTCCGGGTGGGCGCACGCCCCGCGCCCGTCCACCAACCCGGCCAGCGCGGTGATCCGGGTCCAGGAGACGGACCCGTCCCCGTCGGCGAGGCGACCGAGCTCGGCGGCGAGCGCCGGCAGGCCGTTGCGGCACGGTCCGCAGCGCCCGGCCGACGCCGCCGCAAGGTATGCCGTGATCCGCCAGGTCGTCGTCACCGGACACTCGTCGGCGGCGAGCGGCAGGACGACCCCGGCACCGAGGGTGAGGCCGTGGCGGCGCAGCTCCACCCGGCTGACCGTGAGCTGGCGCAATGCGCCCGGCGCCGCCCAGGTCCCGTGGTAGCCGCCGAGCAGCACCGGTCGGTTCACGTCGTCGCCCAGCACCTGCTCCCACGGGCTCCCGTATGCCGCCTCGACGACGACCGCGCCGTCCGGCTCCTCCCGCTGCGGCAGGGTGAGCAGGGTGGTGCCGGGTTCCGCGGAGGTGCCGTGCGCGGCATACCCGATGGGACCCAGGCGCAGCGCGGCGGCGACCTGCGCCCAGGTCTCCGCGTTGGACAACAGGGTGGGGCGTCCGTCGAGGCCGGAGATCGCCTCCGGGGCCCAGGCGGTGACCGGCAGCCCGGGCCGCCCGGCGATCAACTCCAGCACCGCCCGCGCCTGTCCCGAGACGAAGCCGGGGGCTGCCTCGTGCAGGTGCCACCGGATCGGACCGCCGGACCCGCTCCAGCGACCGCGGTTGCCGAGGCCGACATGGTCCTCGGCCTCGACTCGCTCGGTGACCGCCGCCTCGACCGCGGCACCGACGGCCGGGCGCTCGGCGGGGCTCACCACGTGAATCTCCCGAACCCGCAACGCCCTGGCCACGATGTCGGCTCCGTCGAGCACCTCATGCGGTGCGAGCAGCGCCAGCGCGCTGTCCTTGGCGGACGCGGGCTCACCCTCGGCGAGGTTGACGACGAGGGCCGGCCGGCGTCCGGGGCGGCGCCCGGCGTGCTCGGCGACGGCTCGCAGCTTGCGGGCGAGCGGGAAGCCCGCCCCACCCCGGCCGGTCACTGCGGCGGCCTCGGCGGCGGCCAATACCTGAACCAGATCGGCGACCGGCATCGTGCCGCAGCGCGCGCGGTGGGCGGCCAGGGACGGCCCGTCGGCGATCCCGGCCAGCAGCACCGGCCCGGGGTGCGCGACGACTCGGACGGGCGGGGCCGTGCGCACCGCGAGGGTGGTGGTCACGGCCGGGCCGGGGCCAGGCGCCCCACGGTCCGGGCAATGGCGGCGACGGATACGGCGCAGACGCAGGCGGCCACCGTCCAGCGGCCCCACGAGGTGGTGAGGTCGGTGCCGATCCCGAGGGTGTGCACCACTGCCGCCGCCCAACTGGGGTAGGCCGCCAGGTGGACCCGGCGCCACACCCGGTCGGACAGGCGGCCGCGCAGTGCGCTGGTCAGCCCTACTGCGACGAGCAGGTCGAGGCTCAATGCCCCGAGCCCGAGGAACACCGGCCGATAGAGCCCACCGACGGGCAGCACCGCGTCGAACCACCGGATGTCGACGTAGTCGTCCGCGACGGCGGTGACCACGTGCGCGAGGAGCAACAGGCTCGCCAGCAGGGCGAGGGTGCGGTGCAGCCCTTGCGCGACGAAGCGCGGCACGCGGCGCCCCGGACCGCTTCCCGCCGCCGACCCCAGCCCGAGCACGACGACGAGGGTGTAGAGCACGAGCAGCACCATGCCGGTGCCGCGGTTGGCGAACCACAGGATCGGCCCGGCCAGGGCCTCGGACGACGGACTCACGGGATGCTCTCCTCGAGGTCGATGGGCCAGTGCGGGGTATGCCGGACGGTGCCGTCCGCGGCGACGAAACGGGCCGCGACCCCGCGAGCGGCCAACCATTCGGGTGCCGCGGTGCCCAGGACCAGCGCGGCCGTGGTCGCCGTGTTCGCGTCCGCGGCGCACTCCCCGTATGCCGTGACCGCCGCCCACGGGGTGTCCGCCGGCCGAGCGGTCCGCGGGTCCACGACGTGGTGCCACGCCGACCCGGCCCTCAGCCAGCGCCGGGCGGTGATCGAGGAGGTGGCCAGGCCGCCGTGCGACAGGGGCACGCGGCATACTCCGGGGGCCTTGGCGGCGAGCGCGGCCAGGTCCGGGGCGACGTCGACCGGCCAGGTCACCCCCAGGCCCGGGGGTGCCGCGGCCCGGACGTCGCCACCGACGCTGACCACGACGGGGACCTCGAGGCGGTCCAGGACGGTGAGGGCGGCGAGGTCCGCGGCATACGCCTTGCCGGTGGCGCCGAGGTCGAGCGCGACCCCGCGCGGCACCCGAACCCGAGTGCCCTCGATCCGCAGTTCGGGCCAGGCGGCCGGCCGTGGCGACGGTAGCCCGGTGGCCGTCGCGCTCGGGGTGAGCGCGGCGAACGTCCGGTCGTAGCCCCCGGCGACCATCACCTCCCCGAGGGTCGGGTCGACCAGGCCGCCGCTGCTCGCCGCCGCCCGGACCGCGACCCGGAGTGCCCCAACGAGCACCGGGCTGACCGAAACCCATTGTCCGGCAAATTGATTCGCTCGGCTGAGGTCACTGTCCGGGCGGAATCGGCTGCACGCCGCATCCACCTCGGCGAGGACGGCCGCGACCAGACCCGCGGCCTCGTCGGCCCGTTGTGGCACCGAGACGGCAACGTGGACGTAGGTGCCGAGGGCCCGCCAGCGCCGTTGCCCCGGTCCGCCGGGGGAGTATGCCGCCCCAGCCCCCGGGCGCTCCAGCACGGTCCGGGGGGTCACGAGCCGGAGGAGGTGACCGGTGCGGGAGCGGGTTTGGGGGCCGCCGGCTTGGCGACCGGTTTCGGCGCGACCGGCTGTGGTGCGGGGGCGGCGACGGGCGTGGACGGTGCGGCCGGCCCGGCCGACCGGGACCGGGAGGCGAGGCGGCCGCCTGCTGCGGCGGCCTCGACGACATGCTCGGTGATGACCGTGCGTGCGGGTCGCTGGACAAGCTCCGCGCCGGCCTGATCGGTGCGAGCCTGCTCGTCAGCGCGGGCCTGCTGTGCCGCCTTGGTGTGGGCCTTGGCGGCCTGGGCCTGGGCCGTGGTCGTGGCGGCCAGCCCGGTCACCGCGCCGACGGCGGCCACGGTGGCGGCCGTGACCGTGCCGGTGATCGCGTGCATGGCCCGGACCGACCGGTCCCGGCGCACCGTGCGAGCGTGCTCGGTCGTGCCGGGCAGCAGGAGTCCACTCATGCCGGTGATCGTCCGGGGGAGCGCCCCAAGAAGGCCTCAGCGGCAGGTCAAGGCAACGCTAAGGAGACGTCGCGGTGGGATGCTGCGCACCGCTGCCGCGCTGCGGGCCGGGCTCCCGCGTGGTGCGCTTGCGCTCTTGCGTCGCCCTCCCCGGTGGTGCTCTCGGGACCTGTTTCGGGCGTCCCTTAGCGAAGTCTTGAGCTTCGCCGGGGGTGAGGTTGACGCTCGGCCCGCGAGGCTGGCCATACCCCGCGGCGAGCGGCCGCTCTGCCGGGCGGCCGCTTGCGGGGGAACGGGTCTCGACGAGGAAGGCAGCGGCCCATGTGGTTCGGATGGAAGGCCATCGGCCTTGGTGGGCTTGGTGGCGCCGCGGTGGCCGCGGTGCTCTTCGCGGCACTGGCGCCGGGGTCGACGCCTCCGATCGCGTCGGTTCCCGTCCTCGACGTCGTGCCAACGGTGACGTACGCCGATTGTGTGCCGCCCGCCCAACTCGAGGGTGCCGAGTGCGTCACGCACCTCACCGTCACTCGGACGGTGCCGCCCGGATCCGGTGCGGCGGCAGTCCCGACCCTCCCAGCCGCGCCATCCTCGGCGGGCGGATCTCCGACGCCCGACGGCGCGCAACTCGTCACGCCGCCTGGCGCCGGGCGGACCGACGCCGACGAGGACGACACGCACGAGGAGCAGGACGGCCACGACGGCCATGACGACGAGTCGAACAAGGACGACTGAGCGTCCGGCGGCATACCGTCCGGCGGCATACCGTCCGGTGAGGTGCCGTCCGGTGTGGTCAGTCCTGCGGCAGCAGTGGCAGGCGCACGACCACCGCAAGACCACCCAGGCCGGAGCGGTCGAAGCTGACCGAACCGCCCGCGTCGGCGGCCAGCCGGCGGACGATGTCCAGGCCCAATCCCGTTCCGCCGCCACCACTCTCGCCGCGGGCGGGGGCCAGGGTGTCCGGGTCGGCCGGGCCGGCGTCCTCGACCCGAAGCTCGACCAGTCCGGGCCCGGTCCGGGCGGCGAGGTGGATCGGGCTCCCCTCCGGCGTGTGCGCGAAGACGTTGTCCACGAGGTTGTCCAGCAGGTCGGCGCAATCCTGCCCGGACAGGGCGACCCGGGCGGCGCCCAGGGCCGGGTCCGTTCCGGTCACGGTGAGTTGGCGCCCCTGGTCCTCGGCCAGCGGTCTCCAGTGGTGCGCCCGCTCGGCCAGGACGGTCCGGGCCTCGCAGCGTCCGCCCATGACCTCTCGGCTGGGCCGACGGGCGTCCGCGACGATCGAGTCGATCGCGCGATGCAGACCCTCGACGTGGCCGCGGAGCCTGGCCCGGATCACCGGGTCCTCGACCTGGTCGGTGTCCAGCCTCAGAGCCGTGACCGGAGTGCGCAGCCGGTGAGACAGATCGGCGGCCCCCTCGCGCTCCACGCGCAGCAGGTCCTCGATCCGGTCGGCCAGCTGATTGAGCGCCTGCCCGAGCTCGACGACCTCGACCGGGCCGGTGACCTCGGCGCGGGCGTCGAAATCCCCGGACCGCAACCGGTGGGCAACGTCGGCCATGGCCACGACCGGGGTGCTGATCCGGCGGCTCTGATGCCGCGCGACCAGCACGCTCAGAACGACCAGGGCCAGCCCGAGCCCGGCGAGGATCGTCCACGACACATAGACCCCTCGGCGGACCTGGTCGAGGTCGGCCACCGAGTGGACCACGGCGACCTGCTCATGCACCCCCACCGGAATGAGCACGTGGAAGCGCCCGTCGACCGTCGTCGTCATCGACCGGCTGGCCAAGCGGGTGCCGGTGACGAGCCTCGCGTCCTCCGGGAAGTCGACCCGGTCCCCGCTGCCGAGCACCTGGCCGGCGGGCAGCCAGACCGTCGTGAGGGCCCGAGTCCCCAGCGAGGGCGAGAGCACGGTTGGCAACGCGGCCGGGTCGTCCACACCCGCGACGATCATCGCGATGCCCTGGGCGTCGCTGCGGGCCATCGAGACGGCCCGGTCCTCCGCCATCGTGCGGATGAGCAGGCAGAGCGGGATGACGAAGGAGATGACCACCCCGGCGACCAGGGCCGCGGCCAACCAGGTGATCCGGGAGCGCAGCATCAGTCGTTCGGTCCCATGGCGTGGTCTTGGCCGTCCGGGTCGTCATCCCGGCCCCCCGGAGCGCCCCGTCCCGTGATGGCCGCAGGATCCACCAGGCGCACCCCGACCCCGCGCACGCTGTGCAGATAGACCGGGGCGGCGGCCGTCTCACCCAGCTTGCGACGCAACCAGGACAAGTGCACGTCAACGGTCCGGTCCCCGCCGCCATAGGCCTGGCGCCACACCTCGGAGAGGATCTCGCGCTTGGTGACGACGTCACCGACCCGTTGGGCCAACAGGTGGAGCAGGTCGAACTCCTTGCGGGACAAGTCGATCGGTGTCCCGTTGAGGGTCACCTCGCGACTGGCCGGGCTGACGACGAGGCTCCCGACGAGAATCGGGGCCGGTGGCGCGTCGTGCCCGGTGCGTCGCAGCACGGCCCGGATCCGGGCTTCGAGCTGCTCCCCGCCGAAGGGCTTGACGACGTAGTCGTCCGCGCCGAGGTCCAGCGCCCTGACGATGTCGCGTTCGTCGTCCCGGGCCGTCGCGACGACGACCGGCACCTGGCTGACCGCGCGCAGCATGGACAGCACGGTGAATCCGTCGACATCCGGCAGGCCGAGATCGAGCACGACGACATCCGGGCGGGCGTCGACCGCCTCGGTCAACCCGCCCATCCCGCTCGGTTGGCTGGTCACCGCATGGCCGGCTCCGGCAAGGCTGCGCATCAGCGCGCCCCGGATCCCCGGGTCGTCCTCAACGACCAGCACGCGTGCCATGCGGGTTACGCTACGCCCAGGTCGGGGAGGAAGGGATGGGGGCGATGACGGGGCGGCCGATGCTGCGGTATGCCGTCCTCTGGGCTGCGGTAGTCACCGCCACCGCCACCCTTGCCTTGGGCGCGATCACCAGGGCGGGCGCTGAAGTGGCCCTCATCGGGGCACCCCCACCACCGGCCGCGGTCACCGGCCCCACCGACCCCGTCGGCGTTCCCGGGGCGACGGCCTCATCGAGCGCAGCGTCATCCACCACGACCGCCGCGAACTCGAGCGGGGACACCGGGACCAGCGGGACGCCCGGGGGCACGGGTTCGCCGGCCCCGGCGAAGCCCTCGGCGAGCACGCCGGCTCGGCCGGTGGTCGCCACCTACAGCACCTCCAGCGGACAGGTCTGGGCCTATTGCGAGGGCGGCTCGCCCCGGGTGCGCAGCGTGGTGCCCGCCGATGGCTGGCGCTTCGAGACCTCGACCGAGTCCGGCCGGCTCAAGATCACGTTCGAGCGGGAGAGCACCGACGACGACGTCGAGGTGCGTATTCGGTGCGCGGGCAACGGCCCGGTCTTCTCGCTGGACTAGCCGTCTGAGCAGACGCTTCGCGACGCCGGCGTGCCGGAGCGGGGCGGGTCGCTGGCTGGCGGGCGTGCGGCATACCGGGTCAGGCGTATTCCCAGCGCAAGCCGACGATCCCGCGGCGGGCGCGTTCGCGCACCATGGTGACCCGGCGGTCGGGGGAGAGGGTCCGCTGCCGGACGAACAGGTCCGGGCCGTGTTCGGCGGCGCGCTCGAACTCCTCGATCTTGATCGGTAGCCGGTCGGGGTGGAAGCCGAGGTCCATGACCATCATGGCCCGGGGGGTGAGCACGTACCGGTAGAGGAGGAGGCACTCCTGGTGGTTCCCGTCGTAGCTCATGTGGTGGATGACGTGGTGGTCGCCCCGACGCAGGTAGCGGTCGAAGATCGCCTCGGCGATGACGACATTGGCCTCCTGGTCACGACGAACCCGCCCGATCCGGCCACCACTGAGCAACTCCATCCGCATGAGCTCGGGGTCGCCCCCGGGCTCGCCACCGTGCAGCACCGGGTAGTGCTCGGTGTCGGCCAGGACCCGGAAGGTCTCGACGGTCCGCAGTGATTCGCAGGCGCCGGTCGGCCCGAACTCGCCGATCTCGAGGGTGCTGATCGACTCCAGCGGGGCGAAGCCGTCGGGACACCCGATGGCGGCCATCAACGAGTCGATCCGGGCGGCGGCGGCCGCCATGTCCAGGGCCGAGGTCGCCGATCCGCCACCCGGGTCGGCCAGCGCGTCGGTCAGACGTCCGGACGGCAGCCGCAGGATGTCCTCGAGGGCGTGCACCGCGAGCAGCGAGGTCGGGCCAGTGGGCAGCCGCCGCCCGTTCTGCCAGTAGCTCAAGGTGCTGCGACCCACCGAAAACCCCCGCTCGGCGAGCTTTCGCTGGACCGATTCGAGGGTAAGACCGCTCGCGTGCAGAGCCACCCGCAGCTCCCCGGGGAAGCGGTTCGCGCCGATGTCTGCAACCACCCGGTTTCACAGCCTTTCCGTGAACGTTCACACCTGTGCCGATGGTGACACGCGAAGTAGGCGTTCACAAGCTGCGTTGTTCACAGTTCCCGGATTCACAGGATCGCGGCTCTTGTCCGGTTCGTCGCCCCGGCGCACACTCAAGTCACTGTTGGGAAGCAGTGATGTTGACCGGGTGCCCTCCAGCCTCGGAAGACACGTGACGCGCCGCCCGGGCCGATGCGGGACCGCGAGGCGCGTTGATGGCCGGACCTCTCCTGGTGTCGGAGGTCCGGCCATCAGCATTTCCCGGTCCGTGGACGCCCACGACGGTCGACATACCTCGTGCTCGGTGCGAGGATCGCGAGGTGGATATGGACCATTTCGCCCGTGATGTCGGAGGCTCCCATCGTCGCGGTCGGGTCAATCAGGCCGAGCAGGTGGACTGGTCGGACTCAGGCCATGCCTTCCGCCTGGAGCAGTGGATCGACCTCGATGCCATCGACACCAGCCTGGGCCACACCGTGCGTGGTCGGCTGAGCGTCTCGATCACCTTCAGGAATCCCTGGGAGTGTCACATCGCGTCGAGACGTCGGACCGCTGGGATCACGGTGGTCCCGGCGCGCGGCTCCGTCGCCGCCTTCGGCGTGCCGGCGCTGGACGCAGCCTTCACGGTTCGAACCTCCGACGCCCGGGTGCTCGCGTCGGTCGTCACCGGTGAGGTGGCCGCCTGGCTGGCCGCGCTCCCGGAGGTCGACCTCGATATCGGGGCCCGGCGCGGTGTGTTCGGTCAGCCGTCGGCGGGGGGCCGGGGTCAGCTCGTCGTCGGCGCGGAATGGACCCAGGGCACGGGCCCCGAGCCGCGGGGCTGGTGGGGATTGGCTCGGGCGAGCCTTGAGGCGCTGCGTCGCAACGGGATCTGCGAGCCGGCCGTCACGCCGTGAGCCGGCCATGAGCCGGTCGCAACCACAGCCGTGGGCTCGCCCCACGTCGGCCCACCGCCCCACCTCGGCGGGCACGTCGCCGGCGCGTCAGCGCTGCAGGGTCGACTCCCAGAAGGCCGGCAGCGCCGCGATCTGGTCGGCCAAGTGCTGGGCCGCGACGATTTCGGCAGGCACATCGACCTGCGGCTGCCGCAATCCCTTGAGCCCGGCGAGTTCGACGATCTGAGCCCAGGTCGCGAGGTCGTTGAGGGCGCCGAGGCGGTCCTGCAGGGCGCCGAGGCTCTTCTCCAGCTCCTTGACGTTCGCTGCGTGCCGGGGCCACATCGAGCCGAAGAACTGGCAGCCGTAGCGCACCTTCTTCGCCTCGATCCGCACCTGGTGGCGGTCGTGGTCGTTGAGGCCGGCCAGGTCGCGGCTGCTGTTGCGAATCCGCTTGCGACGGCGTTCCAAGGCACCGGCGGTCCAGGCCCGACCGCTCCAGGCGTCGGTGCCGAGGATGTCCCGGTAGGTTCCGGCCGCGAGCCAAGCGTCCAGGTCGGCGCGAGTCTGCGCCCACTCCGGCGACCCGAGCAACCCCAAGGCGTCCCGGTATGCCGCCACCCGCGCCTTCTCGAGCCGGGTCTGGTTCGCGCCACTGAGGTCGGGGTGTGTCTCCAGGAAGACGTCGAGATCCCGGGCCGGGCCGAAGGCCACCGTCAGTTCCCGGAGTTGTGCCTTGATGAGGGCGGCTTCGGGGTCGGCCTGGGTCACCTCGCGGGCCAGCGAGAAGAGCGAACGCAGCCGTCGGTAGCCGACCCGGAACTGGTGCAGCGCCTCGATGTCGCCGTGCGGGTCCAGCAGGGGTTCGTTGGCGTCCGCGTGCGCGAGGCAGGCTATGGCAACGGTCTCGAAGGTCCGGCCTCCGCCGAGGCGGGGTGCGAGCAGGATCGGTGCCGCCTTCGAGGGTGTGGTCATGCCGATCATCCTGTCAGGTTGCACCGGCCGGGGCAGCCCGGGACCCGCAATGCGCAAGCGGTCCTCAGTTGGGGCTGGGCAGAGCGTCCCGGGCGGTCCGGGGCAGCGACGGGAGCCGTTCGAGCAGGGTGAGTTCGCGACGGAGCAACCGGGCCAGCAGGGCCAGCCGTTCGGTCGCCGAGTCGGCCGCGAGCAGGTCCTGGCGTTCGGCGACGTCGAGAACCAGGGCGTCGGCGGCGGCATACGAGAGGTCCACGGGATCCTCGGGAAGGCGCACCGCGGCGGCACCCACCCATCGCCGGTATGCCGCGGTGTCCCGTCGCACCCGCTCGGCGTGCCGGTCCGGGTCCGCACCGACGGGTTCGGGAAGCCAGTGGACGACGCCGGTGTGATACGTGGTCCCGGCGTGCGGGTCGAGACGGACCAACCGGAACCGCCGGGTGCCGACCGTGTCGATCCGCACGCCTCGCGAGCCGGGCATCATCCCGGGCATCGTCGTCAGCCGGGCCACGCACCCGACCTCGTGCAGGTCCAGGGCAGCCCGTGGCCCCACTTCGCCACCTCGGCGCAGCGCGACGACCCCGAAGACACGTTGGTCGGGAGGCAGCGCGGCCAGCCGCCGCAGCAGGTCCAGGTAGCGCGGTTCGAAGAGGACCAGCGGCAGGTCGGCTCCCGGCAGCAGGACGCTGCCGAGCGGGAAGAGCGGGAGGGCCGCCACTCCCGGATCGTATGCCGCCGCGCCCTGCCGGCGCTCCCCCCGCCGCGATCACGGCCAGGCGGGCGTCCAGGCCAACCGGACCGGCTGTCCCGGTCGGCACTGGGCCACCCGGTCCACGTCGGCGGCCTCGACGACGGCCACGACCGGGTAACCCCCGGTCACCGGATGGTCGGCGAGGAAGACGATCGGGCGACCGTCGGCGGGGACCTGCACGGCGCCCCGGACGACTCCTTCGCTGGGCAATTCGGCGTCCGCCCAGGCCGCGGCACGGGCCAGCGCGGGTCCGCCGAGCCGAACCCCGACCCGGTCGCAGCGGGACGAGACGATCCACGGGGTGTCGACGAGCCGGCGCGCCTGCGCGATCCAGTCCAGCCGAGGGCCCGGGGTGAGCCTCAGGGTGACCGCCCCCCCGGGCGGCGCGGCGACCGGAGCGACATCGACGCTCGGCCCGCCCGGGCCAGGCTCGCCCACCGGCAGGAGCGCGCCGGACCGGACCGGGGCCGGCCCCAACCCGGACAGGATGTCGGTGGACCGTGAACCCAGCACCGGGGCCACGTCGATGCCACCGCGGACGGCGAGGTAGGCGCGCAGCCCGGTGGGCGGCATACCGAGGGCGAGCACCGCTCCCTCGGGCAGGTGCAGGGGCGCCGCGTGCCCGACCGGGCGCCCGTCGAGGGTCGCGGGCGCCGGTGCCCCGGTGACGACGACGGTGAGCGAGCCTCGGGCCCGCACGACGAGTCCGCCCAGGGTGCACTCAAGGGCCGCGCGCCCGACCGGCTCGCCGAGCAGCCGTCCGGCCAGCAGGTATGCCGCCCGGTCGGCTGCTCCGGATCGAGGCACCCCGACGGCGGCATAGCCGGGACGGCCGAGGTCTTCGACGAGGGTGAGCGGGCCGGTGGCCAGCACCTCGAGGGCACGGTTCACGCGGGCTCCCCGACGGCTCGGAAGCGCAGGCGCAACCCCGGCCGCAGCAGGGCCGGGGGCCTTCGGTCGCTGTCCCACAGGACTGCGGAAGTTCGGCCGATGAGCTGCCAGCCGCCCGGGGAGGCGGTGGGGTAGATGCCGCTGTAGCCACCGGCCAGGGCGACCGAGCCGGCCGGCACTCGCGGCCGCGGGTCGGCGAGCCGGGGGACGGTCAGTCGGGGGTCACCGTCGACGAGATAGCCGAATCCCGGGGCGAACCCGGTGAAGCCGACCGTCCACGGCCGGCCGGTGTGCGCGGCGACGACCTCCGGGACGGTCAGCCCGGTATGCCGCGCGACCACGGCGAGGTCGGGACCGTCGTAGACGACGTCGATCTCGAGCAGCTCCTCCAGGGGTCCGACCTGCGTCGTTTCGGCGGCGGACCCGGCCGTGACGACGGCCGCCAGGGCGGCGAGATCCGAGCGCACCGCACGGAGCCCGGCCGGTCCGGCCAGGACGACGAGCACGGTCCGTTCCCCGGGGACGACCTCGCCGACCAAGGCCCACGGGTCGCCCGGCCGTTCGGAGCCGGCGCGGCGCCGGGCATCGGCCTGTCGGGCCAGGGCGATGGCCGACCGGGTGTCGGCAACCTCGACGAGGACGGCCGCCTCGCCGCAGGGGAGGACTCGCGCCGGGGCGAGTCCGGGTCGGTCAGCGGACGAAGCCACGCACGACCACGCCCGCGTCGTCCAGGGCCCGGCGCACCGCGCGGGCGATGTCGACCGCTCCAGGCGTGTCACCGTGCAGGCACACCGAGTCGGCCAGGACCGCGACCGGCGCGCCGTCGACGCTGGTCAGCTGCCCGCGCTGCGCCAGTCCGACGACGCGAGCGGCGACCTGCGCCGGGTCGTGCAGGAGTGCTCCTGGTTCGCTGCGGGGCACGAGGGCGCCGTCGGCGCGGTAGCCCCGGTCGGCGAATGCCTCGGTCGCCGTGGCCAGCCCGCGCTCCTGGGCCAGCTCGAGCAGCAGCGCACCCGGCATACCGAGGATCGTCAACGACGGGTCGTATGCCGCCACCGCGGCCGCCACCGCGCGCGCGTGCGGGGCGTGACGGCCCGCCGCGTGATAGAGCGCGCCGTGTGCTTTGACATAGGCGACCCGGCCGCCGGCCGCCCGACACATGCCGTCGAGGGCGGCCAGTTGATAGAGGACGTCGGCCCGCAGCTCGGCTTCCGCGGCGTCGACGAACCGACGACCGAAGCCGACCAAGTCGCGGTAGGAGACGTGCGCGCCGATGACCGCACCGCGCTCGATCGCGGCCGCGACCGTCTCGGTCATCGTCAACGGGTCACCGGCGTGGAAGCCGCAGGCGATGTTCGCGCTGCTGACCAGCTCCAGCAGGGTCTGGTCCTCGCCCATCCGCCAGGAGCCGAAAGACTCTCCCAGATCGGCGTTGAGGTCGATGCGCACGGGACGAGTGTCCGCCGCAGCCGGTGCGTTCCGCAATCCGGCGACCGGCGGCCCCATCCCGGGGCAAGACCGGACCGTTGCTGCCCGATTCGTCCGCAAGATTCATGGTCTGCAAGCCACCTTGACAACGTCGACCGCTCCGGCATCGTCGTCGCGGTCTCGGCCGGCAACGAGGGCCCTGGCCCGTTCACGACCGGCTCGCCCGGCTCGGCGGAGCGGGCCCTCACCGCGGGCGCCTCGACGGTTGGTCACTTCGTCGGCCTGCCGATCACTGCGGCAGGCTCGCCTGTCACGTATGCCGCCGCCGGCGAGTTCCCGGTCCCCACGGCGCCGCTCACTGCGGTTCTCGCCGCGGTCCGCAACCCCGCCGGGGCCCTGGCCGTCGTCATCGTCAACAACGTGGCCGGTGACCCGATCGCGATGGCCGCCGACAGCGCGCTGTCGACCGCGGCGCAGGATCTCCCCGCCGTGGTGGCCGGGCTCGACGCCAAGGCCGCCCTGCTCGCACTGGACGGCCAGTCGGTCACCATCGGCTCGACCCCCGGCTACGTGATGTCCGGCAACGACGACATCATGGCCGGCTTCTCCAGCGAGGGTCCGGTCGACGTGAGCTACCGGGTCAAGCCGGATGTCGTCGCTCCCGGCGTCAATGTCCTGTCCTCGATCCCGCAGGCCATGTGCGACCCGCTCCCGGCCGAGGGCTGCTGGGCCTTCTTCCAGGGCACCTCGATGGCGAGTCCGCACCTGGCCGGCATGGCCGCCGTGGTCCGGGCCGCTCACCCGGCCTGGGACGCCTGGCAGGTGCGTTCGGCGATCGCCAACACCGCCAAGCTCGGGGTGCTCACCTCGTACAAGGACGGCACGACGGTCGACGTCAACGTCCAGCGGATCGGCAACGGTCTGGCCGACCTCGACGCCGCCGTCAACGCCATGGTGGCGTTGTCCCGGCCAAGCATCTCCTTCGGCGGGGTGCCCAGCACGGCGGGCCAGACGCTCACCCAGCAGGTGACCGTGACCAACCTCACCGGCAGCGGCCTCTCGGCCGCCCTCTCGGTGGCGGACGGTCCCGGAGCCGGCGCCTTCTCGGTGTCGCCGGCGTCGGTCACCCTGCCAGCCGGTGGGAGCGCGACGGTCACCGTGACCTTCACCTCGGCCAAGGGCGCCGCGGCGGGCAACAGCCAGGCCGTGCTCTCGGTCGGCAGCGCCGCGCACGCGGCCCTGTTCGCCTATCTGAAGTAGTCCGTCGACACGGACGCCCCGCCCGGACCTCGGTCCGGGCGGGGGCGTCCGTGTTCGGGTGGTGGCCCCCCTCGTCAGACCACCAGGACCCTGGTCAGTGGGACGCCGGGCCGATAGGCCAGGTGCACGTGGTGGGGTGCGTCGTGGACGGCGAGCTCGGCCGGCTCGCCGGCCGCCACCCGCGCGGTGCGGCCCAGGGTCGCCGCGGAGCCGGCGGTCGCGGCATACAGGGCCTCGGCGGGGGTCATCCGCAGTTCCCGGACGGCCAGGGCGATGACGAACGGCATCGACGAGGTGTTGCAGGTCCCGGGGTTGCAGTCGGTCGCCAGCGCGACGGTGACCCCGGCGGCCAGCAGGCGACGGGCGTCCGGATAGGGATGCCGGGTGGAGAACTCCACGCCGGGCAATAGCGTTGCGACCGTGCCGGATTGGGCCAGGGCGTCGATGTCGGCGTCGTCGAGGTAGGTGCAGTGGTCGACGCTCACCGCGCCAAGTTCGCAGGCCAGCCGCACTCCCGGTCCGGGGCCGAGCTGATTGCCGTGGACCCGCAGCCGCAGACCGGCAGCCCGCCCGGCCAGGAGGATCTCGCGGGACTCCTCCTCGGTGAAGGCATGCGCCGACCGCGGCTCGCAGAAGACGTCGAGGTCGCTCGCGGCCCCTTGCTCGACGACCGCCTCGAGCATCGGTCCGGTGACGAGATCGACGTATGCCGCGCGGTCGGCGGCATACTCGGCGGGCACGACGTGCGCCCCGAGGAAGGTGACGTGCGGGGTCACCTCGCGGGCCAGCCGCAGCAACCGCAGCTCGTCGTCGAGGCTCAGACCGTAGCCGCTCTTGATCTCCAGCGTCGTCGTCCCCTGGCGGTGGGCTTCGGCCACCCGAGCGGCGAGCAGGGCACGGAGCTCGTCGTCGGCCGCCGCCCGCGTGGCTCGCACCGTCGTCGCGATCCCACCCCCGTCGTATGCCGTGCCCGCCATCCGCGCGGCGAACTCGCCGGCCCGGTCGCCCGCGTAGACGAGGTGGGTGTGCGAGTCGACGAAGCCCGGCGTGACGGCCCGGCCGCCGAGGTCGATCCGCGAATCCGTGTCCGGCGCAGCGTCGTGCGGGCCGACCCAGAGGATCCGGCCGGACTCGACGACGAGTGCCGCCCCGGTGACGAGGCCGAGGCGGGCCACATCGGCGGGTTGGCCCGGCGCGGCCCACGCCGGGTCGTTGGTGACGAGCTCACCGATCCCATCGACGAGCGTGGCCGTCATCGCCGGCTCACCCGGCCGCCGAGCGCAGGGCCGTCA
>CAZNLX010000012.1:15071-18517 GCA_964573925.1 uncultured Intrasporangiaceae bacterium | reverse complement strand
GGCTCGTCCTCGGGGTGACCAGTCTGGGCTTCATCATCGGCGGTGCCTGGGTGGCCAAGTTCGGGCTGGGCTCCGCGCCGCTGCGCTCACTGCTGCTGGCCAACGTCGTCGCGGCGGTGGTCGGGATGTTCTTCACGATTCGTGAGGCCTGGTGGCTGTATGTCGGCGGGATCCTGCTCTACATGTGCATCATCCCGGTCGCCGAGGCGGCCGAGCAGACCATCCTTCAGCGGGTGGTGCCGTTCCGGACTCAGGGGCGGGTGTTCGGCTTCGCACAGAGTGTCGAGGCCGCGGCCAGCCCGATCTCGGCCTTCCTCATCGGCCCGATCGCCCAGTTCTGGCTCATTCCCTACATGGCCTCCGACGCGGGCAAGACGTCGCTCGGCTGGTTGCTCGGAGACGGTCAGGCTCGGGGCATCGCGCTGGTCTTCGTCCTCGCCGGGGCAGTCATGCTCGTCGCCGTGCTGCTCGCCTTCGTCTCCCGGCCCTACCGCCAACTCTCGGCGGCCTACGCTAGCGCGCTGTGACCGCGCATCTGGCCAGCGTAGGCGCGCAAACGAGATGACGGGGGTGGGCGGCATACGAAAGACTGACCCGCCGTGGGCCACGTCGACATCAACCAGGTGAGTTTCGACCTCCCCGACGGGCGACCCCTGCTGCGCGAGGTGAGCCTTCGAGTCGGCGAGGGGGCGCGGATCGCACTCGTCGGCCCGAACGGCTCCGGCAAGACCACCCTCACCCGGATCATCAGTGGCGACCTGGCCGCCCACGGGGGAGCGATCACCCGTTCCGGCGGGCTGGGGGTCATGCGGCAGTTCGTCGGGTCGGTCCGGGACGACTCCACGGTGCGGGACCTGCTGCTCTCGGTCGCCTCGGACAAGATCCGCGCCGCCGCCGCGCAGATCGACCGGACCGAACTGGCCGTCATGGAGCACGACACCGAACGGGATCAACTGGCCTACGCCCAGGCGCTCGTCGACTGGGGCGACGTCGGGGGTTACGAGGCCGAGACGCTCTGGGACACCTGCACGATCGCCGCGCTCGGCGTCCCCTTCGAGCGGGCCCAGTGGCGTTCGGTCAACACCCTCTCCGGCGGCGAGCAGAAACGGGTCGTCCTCGAGGCCTTGCTGCGCGGTCCCGACGAGGTGCTCCTGCTCGACGAGCCGGACAACTACCTCGACGTGCCCGGCAAGCGTTGGCTGGAGGACACCCTCATCGCCTCAGCGAAGACGATCCTCTTCGTCTCGCACGACCGCGAGTTGCTGGCGCGGGTCGCCACCCGGGTCGCCACCCTCGAACCGGGTGCCGCGGGCTCCACGCTGTGGGTCCATCCCGGCCCGTTCCGGACGTATGCCGCCGCGCGCGAGGATCGCAACTCGCGCCTGGAGGAGTTGCGCCGCCGGTGGGACGAGGAGCACGCCAAGCTCAAGGCCCTCGTCGTCATGTACCGGCAGAAGGCGGCATACAACTCCGACATGGCCCCCAAGCTGCAGGCCGCCGAGACCCGGTTGCGGCGGTTCGTCGAGGCCGGTCCGCCGGAGGCGGTGCCGGTGACCCAGCGGCTGCGGATGCGGCTGACCGGTGGCCGCACGGCCAAGCGGGCCATCGTCTGTGAGCGGCTGGAGCTCACCGGGCTCATGCGGCCCTTCGACGCGGAGATCTGGTTCGGGGAACGGCTCGCCGTGCTCGGGTCCAACGGATCGGGCAAGTCGCACTTCCTGCGGCTGCTGGCCTGCGGTGGTTCGGACCCGGATCTCGAGCACCAGCCGGTGGGGGAGACGCGGCCCGAGCCGGTGCGGCATACCGGATCGGCCCGGCTCGGCGCCCGGGTCCGGCCGGGCTGGTTCGCCCAGACTCATCACCAGCCGGCCCTCATCGGGCGGACGCTGACCGAGATCCTCCACCGCGGCGACGAGCACCGTGACGGGCGCGGCCGCGAGGAAGCGGCCAAGGTGCTCGACCGCTACGGGCTGGCCAAGGCGGCCGAGCAGACCTTCGACTCGCTCTCCGGCGGTCAGCAGGCTCGCTTCCAGATCCTGCTGCTCGAGCTGTCCGGCGCGACGCTGCTGCTGCTCGACGAGCCGACCGACAACCTCGACCTCGACTCCGCCGAGGCACTTGAGGCGGCCCTGGATGCCTTCGAGGGCACGGTCGTCGCGGTGACCCACGACCGATGGTTCGCCCGGGGCTTCGATCGCTTTCTCGTCTTCCGTGCCGACGGCCGGGTCATCGAGTCGACCGAACCCGTGTGGGACGAGGGGCGGGTCGAGCGGGCGCGCTGACCGGTCGGGGTCACGGCTGCAGGGGCTGCACCATCGTGGGGCCAAAGCCCGGTATGCCGTCCGCTCGCCATCCGGATCGGCCGCCGGTGGGATCGGTGGTCAGGCAGGTCGACGTGAGCGCTGATGGCGAGGTGGGCGTCAGCCCAGGGGTGCTGATGACCGATGTCACGAAGCTGGCATTGGCCGTGGGCGCGCGGGAGATCCGGGCGATGATCTCGCGGTTGGCTCCGGCGTTTCGACGGACTTCTGCGCGCAGCGGTCCAGAGGGGTCGCAGGCGGCGTAGGTGAGGGTCCATCCGGCGGTCGTGGCCGCCTGGACCTGGGCCGGCACGGACTGCGGTGCGGCGGGGGAGTTCCGCTGGGAGGTGGCCAGCGGGCGCACGTTGAACCGTTCGGTGCCGGTCCAGACCGGTGTGGTGGGGGTGGCCGCGACGGAGGTCAACCAGGGGTCGGCGCTTGCGACAGCCACCGCAGCCGTGAGGTCGGCCGGGACGACCGCGCTGGGCCACTGTGGTTCCGGCTTGCTCGGCACGGTGGGCCAGTCACCCAGGGACCACCGGCCGCCATAGCCGGTGGCCGTCGAGCGCTCGCCACCCGCTCCCTGGGCCAGACAGCTGGACTCCAGGGGCAGGGTCGGTGGGGAGGCCCACGACACGTCCAGATGATGCGGCACCTCGATGGTGACGGTGAGAAGGTAGCCGGCGTGATCGCCGAGCTCCACCCGCACGGTCGCGGTCATCAGGTCGTCCAGGGTGGCGCCGCGGGTGAGAGCCACCGTTGACCGCCCGATGGGGTTCCGGTCGCATTGGGCAGCCACCAGGCGCCAGCCAGACGCGATCGCCGTGAGGGTCTCGGCACGAAAGACGGAGGTCATGTCCGCAGACGACGGGTGCGGTTCCCTCCGAACGCCCACGGCCCAGACCAGTGCGCCGCTTTGCCGATCTTCGTATCCGGCCACCCGGGTGTCGGTGGGTGCGGCCCACGGGTCGGCCCAGGCGCGCTGGGCCCGCGCGATGTCGACGGCGTTGCCGTACCAGTCACCCTTCGGTGGATTGGCACCGATGCATCCCGAGGTGAGCACCGAGATCGCCGCCGCCACGACCGCCATGACGACAGTTCGGAAAGTCACCGTGCGCGTCATCGTGCGGTCACCATGGCCATGGG
>CAZNLX010000012.1:7064-14971 GCA_964573925.1 uncultured Intrasporangiaceae bacterium | reverse complement strand
CGGCTGGCACGAGGTGTAGACGGCGACCCGCTTGGCCTTCGGGTTGCCCTGCCCGACCCGCCGATACCGGGCGAGCACGCCGTCGAGTTCGGCACGCAGGTCGGCCAGCTGCGGCCCGGTGACGAGGACCAGCCCGTCCCGCAGCCCGCACGAGTCGCCCCAGGCGTCCGGCCACTCCGGGGCGGCATCCAGCCACAGCTCCGCCTTCTCGGCGAAGTGACGGATGTAGTCCCGGTCGAGCCAGTCCAGGCTCTGCTCGGTGTCGGGGTCGACGGTCCGGCCCGCGGCGCCCGCAGACATGCCAGCACCAGGGCCGCCGGGGGCGGTCGACGTGACCTGGCGTCGGGCACTGGCCTCCCAGCGTCGTTCCCGTCCCCGCCCGCCATCGGAGGGTTGCACCAGCCCGTATGCCGCGAGCCGCCGCAGGTGGTAGCTGGTCGCCCCGGAGTTCGTGTCGAGTTCGCGGGCCAGTTTGGTCGCCGTGGCCGGACCACGGGTGCGCAGCCGCTCGACGAGCCGGGAACGCAGCGGATGAGCGAGCACCCGGATCTGGTCCGGAGTGAGTGGGGCGAAGCCGAGCATGCACAGAAGTTTTGCACACTCTCTTTGCACACGCGCTGCCAACGGGCGCGCTGGCAGCATCGCCGCAGGTCAGCGGCCTGTTGATGATGAATTGGGCGTGGCGGCCAGGCCCGGTAGACTTGAGGACTGTTGTGCCACGCGTGGCGGTATGCCGCGCGGCCGCCGTCGATCCGGCCCGCCCCTTCGGGGCAGGCCGACAAAGACCCAGGCGCACGGCATACCCGAGCTGTGAACCCGAACCGAAAGTGACGCACATGCGCACCTACACCCCGAAGCCCGGCGAGGTCACCCGCGCCTGGCATGTCATCGACGCCACGGACGTCGTGCTCGGCCGGCTGGCCAGCCAGACCGCCGTGCTGCTGCGCGGCAAGCACAAGCCGACGTTCGCGCCGCACGTGGACACCGGTGACTTCGTCATCATCATCAACGCCGAGAAGGTCGCCCTGACCGGCAACAAGGCCGCCCAGAAGCGCGCCTACCGGCACTCCGGCTTCCCGGGCGGCCTGTCCTCGCTGAGCTACGCCGAGCTGCTCGACAAGGACCCCCGCCGGGCCATCGAGAAGGCCGTCCGCGGCATGCTCCCCAAGAACTCCCTCGCGCGCCAGCAGCTGTCCAAGCTCAAGGTCTACACCGGCAGCGCCCACCCCCACACGGCTCAGAAGCCCGTGCCCTTCGAGATCACGCAGGTGGCCCAGTAATGGCTGACAACACCCTGGACGTCGAGCTCGACGTCGACGAGCCCGAGCTCTCCGAGTACACCACCGAGACCCAGACCGCTCCGGCCGGCGCTCCCGTGCGCAAGCCCACGGCCTCGGCTCCCGGCGGGGCGACCGGCCGCCGCAAGCAGGCCATCGCGCGGGTCCGGATCGTCCCGGGCACTGGCGAGTGGACGATCAACGGCCGGACCCTGGACTCCTACTTCCCCAACAAGGTCCACCAGCAGCTCGTCAACGAGCCGCTCAAGGTCCTCGAGCTCGACGGCGCCTACGACGTGCTCGTCCGGGTTCACGGCGGTGGGCCCTCGGGCCAGGCCGGTGCGGTCCGTCTCGGCGTTGCCCGTGCGCTCAACGGCGTCGACGAGGAGCTCAACCGTCCGGCGCTGAAGAAGGCCGGCTTCCTCACCCGCGACGCCCGAGTTCCGGAGCGCAAGAAGGCCGGCCTCAAGAAGGCCCGCAAGGCTCCGCAGTACAGCAAGCGTTGATGTCACCTTTGTGACCGCCGACGGGCGGCCCGGGGCAACCCGGGCCGCCCGTCGCGCGTCCACAAAGGGGCAGGAGTCGGTTGCAGCGGGTATGCCGCCTCGAACCGACACTGCGGAAGGTTCGTGAAAGGAAGCGATACGTGGGACGTCTCTTCGGGACCGATGGGGTCCGTGGACTGGCCAACCAGGACATCACCGCCGAGCTGGCGCTCGATCTGGCCGTGGCGGCCGCACACGTCCTCGGCGACGCCGGCGAGTTCGCCGGACACCGACCGTTTGCCGTCGTCGGGACGGACGGCCGGGCCTCCGGGGAGTTCCTGTCCGCTGCCGTCATGGCTGGCCTGGCCTCGGCCGGGGTCGACGTCCT
Organism: uncultured Intrasporangiaceae bacterium; assembly: GCA_964573925.1. GTDB lineage: Bacteria > Actinomycetota > Actinomycetes > Actinomycetales > Dermatophilaceae > Phosphoribacter. Next base: position 12,821 of record CAZNLX010000012.1, on the reverse strand, counting down.
CGACGCCGGAATGCTCCCGACTCCAGCACTGGCCTTCCTCACCGCTGACCTCGACGCCGACCTCGGCGTCATGCTGTCGGCCTCGCACAACCCGATGCCGGACAACGGGATCAAGTTCTTCGCCAAGGGTGGCCACAAACTCGACGATTCCGTCGAGGACGCCATCGAGGCTCGCATGGAGGAGCCCTGGGAACGTCCCACCGGGGCCGCGGTGGGCCGCATCCGTCGGCTCGAGGACGGGGCCGCGCGCTACGTCCGGCACCTGCTCACCGTGCTGCCGCACCGGCTCGAGGGCCTGCACGTCGTCGTCGACGCGGCGCACGGGGCCGCCTCGACCGTGTCCCCGTGGGCCTTCCGGGAGGCTGGTGCCTATGTCACGGTCATCGGCGCGGAGCCCAACGGCGAGAACATCAACGCCGGCTACGGATCCACGCACTTGACCCGGCTCCAGCGTGCCGTCGTCGAGAACGGCGCCACCCTGGGGATCGCCCACGACGGCGACGCCGACCGATGCCTGGCGGTCGACGGCCGCGGCGAGATCGTCGACGGTGACCAGATCATGTGCATCCTCGCGCTCGCCTTGAGGGAGCGGGGCGCCTTGGCTGACGACACGGTGGTCGCGACCGTGATGAGCAACCTCGGGATGCTCCAGGCGATGACCCGCGAGGGGGTCACCGTTCGCCAGACCGGGGTCGGCGACCGCTATGTCCTCGAGGACATGAAGGCCGGTGGCTACTCGCTGGGGGGCGAGCAATCCGGGCACGTCATCTTCCTCGACCACGGGACGACCGGCGACGGCGTGCTCACCGGCCTCATGCTCGCCTCACGGGTGGCTCAGACCGGGCGATCACTGGCCGAACTCGCCGGAGTGATGACCCGGCTGCCGCAGGTTCTCGTCAACGTCAAGGGCGTCGACAAGGACGCCGTGGACGGCAACCCGGTCGTCCAGGCCGCGGTCGCCGACGCGCAACGGGAGTTGGACGGCACCGGGCGGGTGCTGCTGCGCAAGTCGGGCACCGAGGCGCTGGTGCGGGTCATGGTCGAGGCGGCCGATCAGCAGCAGGCTCAGGCGGTGGCCGACCGTCTCGCCGAGATCGTTCGCACCGAACTCTCGCTAGCCTGACTCGACCTTCTCCGCGGAGGGCGAGCCAGGCGGCATACCGGGGCGGTCGGCCGACGGGCGGCCCGGCTAGCCGACCTGAACCCCGAGCGAGGAGACGACGTTCGCGAGTCCGTCGCGCAGGTGATAGGCCGCTCCGACAACCCCCAGCGTCCCCGCGGCCAACCGGTCCGCTATGAGGTGGGAGCGCTCGGCGAGCAGCCGGGCGGTCTGCCGGACGTGTTCGGCCTCGATCTCGTCGATGCCGGCCTCGCCGTGCTTGCTCGCCGCGAGGACGCTGGGGGTGACCCGCTCGACGATGTCCCGAACGTAGCCGCCGGGCATGTCGCCGCTGGTCACGGCGTCGACTGCGGCGTTGACCGCACCGCACGAGTCGTGCCCGAGGACGACGATGAGCGGAATCCCGAGCACCCCGACACCGAACTCCATGGAGCCCAGAACGCTGGAGTCGACGACGTGCCCGGCGGTCCGCACGACGAAGAGGTCGCCCAGGCCCTGGTCGAAGATGATCTCCGCCGCAACCCGGGAGTCGGCGCAGCCGAAGAAGATCGCGAACGGCCGTTGCTTGTGCGCGATGCGATGGCGGATGGCCACGTCCTGGTTGGGGTGCTCACGCTCCCCGGCCATGAAGCGGGCGTTGCCTGCCGCAAGCACCGACCAGGCCTCGGTCGGTGTGTTCGGACGGGTGCCCGGTTGCGGTCGGTGTCGGTCCACGTCCCGAGCGTATGCCGTCTACAGCCCCGGGCGCTTGCCGATCGAGTGTGCGATGGGCTTCGTCACGGCGGCGAAGAAGTCGTTGCCCTTGTCGTCGACGACGACGAAGGCGGGGAAGTCCTCGACCTCGATCTTCCAGACCGCCTCCATGCCGAGCTCGGGGTATTCCAGGACCTCGACGCTGCGGATGCAGTCCTGGGCCAGCCGGGCGGCCGGTCCACCGATCGACCCCAAGTAGAAGCCCCCGTGCTTCGCGCACGCGTCGGTGACCTGCTGGCTGCGGTTGCCCTTGGCGAGCATGACCATCGAACCGCCCGCGGCCTGGAACTGGTCGACGTAGGAGTCCATCCGGCCGGCCGTGGTCGGTCCGAACGAACCCGAGGCCATCCCCTCAGGAGTCTTGGCCGGGCCGGCGTAGTAGACGGGGTGGTCCTTGAGGTACTGCGGCATACCCTCGCCTGCGTCGAGGCGCTCCTTGATCTTGGCGTGGGCGATGTCCCGGGCGACGACGAGGGTGCCGGTCAGCGACAGGCGGGTCTTGACCGGGTGCTTGGTGAGCTCGGCGAGGACCTCGGCCATCGGCCGGGACAGGTCGATCCGCACGACGTCATCGGCGCTCGCGTCGCCGCCACCGCCGGCCAGCTGCTCGGTGGTGGTCTCGGGCAGGTAATGGCCGGGCTCGAACTCCAACTGCTCGATGAAGACACCTTCGGGGGTGATCTTGCCCAGGCACTGACGGTCCGCGGAGCAGGAGATCGCCACGGCGACCGGCAGGCTCGCGCCGTGTCGAGGCAGCCGGATGACCCGCACGTCGTGGCAGAAGTACTTGCCACCGAACTGGGCGCCGATGCCGAAGGCCCGGGTCAACTCGAGCACCTGCTCCTCGAGCTCGACGTCCCGGAAACCGTGCCCGGTCGCGGCATCGCCGGAGGTGGGCAGGTGGTCGAGGTACTTCGCCGAGGCGTATTTGGCTGTCTTGAGCGCGTATTCAGCGCTCGTGCCACCGATGACGACGGCCAGGTGGTAGGGCGGGCAGGCCGCAGTCCCGAGCGAACGGAGCTTCTCGTCGAGGAAGCGCACGAGCGAGGCCGGATTGAGGATCGCCTTCGTCTCTTGGTAGAGGTAGCTCTTGTTCGCCGAGCCGCCGCCCTTGGCCATGAAGAGGAACTTGTATGCCGTCTCGTGGCCGGTTTCGGTGTCGGAGTAGAGCTCGATCTGCGCGGGCAGGTTGGAGCCGGTGTTGCGCTCGTCCCACATCGTCACCGGGGCCATCTGGCTGTAGCGCAGGTTGAGCCGGGTGTAGGCGTCGTAGACGCCGCGGCTGAGGGCCCGCTCGTCGGTGCCGCCGGTGAGGACCTGCTGGCCGCGCTTGCCCATGACGATCGCGGTCCCGGTGTCCTGGCACATCGGCAGGACACCACCGGCGGCGATGTTGGCGTTCTTGAGCAGGTCGAGGGCGACGAACTTGTCGTTGTTGCTCGCCTCCGGGTCCTCGAGGATGCGACGCAGCTGGGCCAGGTGGGCCGGGCGCAGGTAGTGGGCGATGTCGTGCATGGCGGTCTCGGCGAGCAGCCGCAACGCCTCGTCGTCGACCTGCAGGAATCGCCGTCCGGCGAGCGCGCCCTCACCCTCGATGACCCGGACCCCGTCGGTCGTCAGCAACCGCCAGGGGGTCTCGTCGGCCCCGTTGCCCCCCGCTCCCGGCAGCAGGTGCTCGAACGCGAACTCGGCCATCATCACTCCCACTCATCGATCCGTCTCACGGCATCCCCAGCATAGGAGGGTGGCCGCGCGCGCGAGCGGGGGGAGCGGTTCGGTCAGCCGTCCAACTCGGCGCGGGTCGGGGCGTAGGCCCCCGCATGACCGACGGTGATGCCGCTCGTTGCGACGGCCCGGTCGACGCAGGCCCGCAGGTCGTCGGCTCTCGCCCGGCGCAGCCGCTCCCGCGCGGCGGAGTCGCCGACATAGCCGGCGTCCAACAGGCCGGACAGCAGGCCCGCCATGAACGAGTCGCCGGCCCCCACCGTGTCGACGACGGTCGTGGGCGTGGCCGCCACGGTGGTGACCTCGGCCTCGGGAGCCGAGCTCACGGCATACGCCGCGCCGTCCCCGCCTCGCGTGATGACGCAGAGGGCGGGACCGAGCGAGCCCCAGCGGCGCACGACATCGGCCAGGCGGACATCCGGGTAGAGCCACTGGAGGTCTTCGTCGCTGGCCTTGACGACGTCCGACAGGGCGATGAGGTCCTCCACGCGGGCGCGGACCGCCTCGGGGCTGCCCATGAGCGTGGGGCGCATGTTGGGGTCGTAGGAGACGGTGGCCTGATCGCGCAGGCGGCGCACGACGTCGACCACCTGGGAGCCGCCGGGCTCGATCGTCGCGGCGATGCTGCCGGTGTGGACGTGGCCGAAGGCCGCACCGTCCGCGATGTCGGGGACCGCCCAGGTGAGATCGAAGCGGTAGCTGGCCTGGCCGCGCGCGTCGAGCGTGGCGTAGGCGACGCTGGTCCGCTCGGCGCCCGTGCTGCCCGGCGCGACCCGGACTCCGGCGGCGGTGCAGCGGGCCGCGATCCGGTCGCCTCGCTCGTCGGTGCCGATCCAGGTGGCAAGGGTGACGTCGTGTCCGAGCGCACCCAGACCGAAGGCGACATTGGCCGGGCTGCCGCCGACGTGTTCGGCGGTGACATCGCCGCCCTTGACGACGGCGTCGATGAGGGCCTCGCCGACGACGAGGACGGGTGAGCGTGCGGTCACGGGTTCCTCCTGGCTGCGGTGGCGGCATACGCCCTCGACGTCCAGCCTAGAGCGGGAGAAAGCGCTTTCCCCACGATGGTCCACATCGCGGCGCCCGGGGGTGGGCGTCAACGTGCCTGGGGCCGACTTGGTCCCGGTCGCGCACGTCCGGGACGATAGGCGGGTGAATACCCCAGCCGAGCCGACCGAGCAGGCCGTCCCGGAGGACTCGGCCGCGATCGAGCCGACCGTCGACGCAGGCGGGCAGCCGGTGTCGGCAGCCGCGCCCGTCCCGGCGCCGGCGCCCCCGCGCAGCCGCTACAGCATGGGGTCCAGCGCCAACATGGCGCGCTCGCTCTTGGTCATCCTTGCCCTGGTCGCGGGGCTCATCGCGCTCGTCCCGCGGGTCGACTCGGTCCGCCAGCCCCCGGTCGACGCGGCGTCGGTCGTCTCGTATGCCGTCAAGGAGAGCCGCACGCCGTTCTCGTTCCCCGCCGGGTTGCCGATGGGGTGGACCGCCACCAGCGCCCGGTATGCCGCCTCCACCGACTCCCTGCCGACCTGGCAGGCGGGCTGGACGACCCCTAACGGCCAGTTCGTCGGGCTGCGCCAGACCCTCGACGCCACCCCGGCGTGGGTGTCGACGGGGTTGTCGGGGGCCAAAGTCACCGGTTCGGCGGAGATGGGTGGGCGCACCTGGGAAGTGCGCACCGACGAACGCAATCAGCTGTTCGCCGTCTCGACGACGCCGGACCGGCTGACGACAGTGGTCAGCGCGACCGGTGGCATCGAGGACATTCGCTTCTTCGTCGACAAGCTCACCCCGGCCAAGCCCGCCTCCTGAGTCGGCGCGCCCAGGTCGCTCGCCCCGCCGCCGCTGCGCGGATGGCCCCGGGCGCCGCTGCGCGGATGGCCCCGGGTCGGCCTATCCCTCGTCGTCGCGCACCCGGATGACGACACCCGCGTCCGCGATCTGCGACTGGGCGTCGTCCAGCCACTGTGAGCAGTGCGCGGCCAGCGCCTCGCCCCGCCGCCAGAGATCCATGCTCTCCTCGAGCGGGACCTGCCCGGACTCGAGCTTGGCGACGATGGCGATGAGTTCGTCGCGGGCCTGCTCGTAGGACAGGTCGGCGATGTCGGCCGGGTACTCGCCGATCGCGCGTAGGTTCATGCCCGGGCGGGTATGGTAGA
>CAZNLX010000012.1:0-7054 GCA_964573925.1 uncultured Intrasporangiaceae bacterium | reverse complement strand
ACAGGGTCGCCTTTCAGCGCTCGGGGTGGAGAGCGGCCCCCACCCTAGTGGTCGGTCAGTGGTCCGTCGCCCCCACGACGCGCACTCCGAAGTCGCCCTGGGCGACGAGAACGCGCAACAACTCCTCCGGGGCCACCTCGTCCCGGGTCCGGACGATCCTCCCGTCGGGGTGGCTGACGACGGCATACCCGCGGTCGAGGGTGGACTGTGGGGAGAGGGCGCGCACCTGAGCGTGCAGGTGTCCGATCCGGTCGCTCTCGCGCTCCAGCCGGGCGACGATCCGGTCGGTGGCCCGTCCGCGCAGGGTGGCGAGCTGGACCCGGTGCGGGGTGAGCATCGCGAGCGGATCGGTCATCACCGCTCGGGTGCGGTGGGTGAGCAGGATGCGGCGTTCGACCTCGAGCCGGTGTCGGATCGCCAGTCGGGCCCGGCCGCGCAGCCCGGTGACCCGGTCCCGTTCGGCGGCTGCGTCCGGGACAACGAGCTTGGCTGCGTCGGTGGGGGTCGAGGCCCGCGCGTCGGCGACGAAGTCGAGCAGGGGAGTGTCGACGTCGTGCCCGATCGCGGACACGACGGGGGTGGCCGCGGCGGCCACGGCCCGCAGCAGGGTCTCGTTGCTGAACGGCAGCAGTTCCTCCACCGCACCGCCGCCGCGGGCGATGACAATGACATCGACCCCAGGCTGCCGGTCGAGTTCGGCGAGGGCTGCGGTCACCTCGGCCACTGCGGTGCTCCCCTGGACGGCCACCTCGCGGATCTCGAAGACGACGGCCGGCCAGCGGCGCCGGGCGTTCTCGACGACGTCGCGCTCGGCGGCGCTGTCTCGTCCGGTGATGAGCCCGACCCGCCGGGGGAGGAAGGGCAGCCGTCGCTTGCACTCGGGGGCGAAGAGACCTTCGGCCGCGAGGCGTTGCTTGAGGATCTCGATGCGGGCGAGCAGGTCGCCGACCCCGACCGGGCGGATCTGCCGTCCGTCCAGTTGCAGGGTGCCGCGTCGTTCCCAGAAGGTCGGCTTGGCCTGCAACACGACCCGGGCGCCCTCCAACAGCGGGGAACCCATCGCGTTGAGCGCGTGCACTGAGATCGTCGCCGAGAGGGACATGTCCACCTCGGGATCACGCAGGGTGAGGTATGCCGTGGTGCCCCGCCGCTGCAACTGGACGACCTGGCCCTCGACCCACAGCGGCGACATCCGGTCGACGTAGTCGCGGATCTTCAGGCTGAGCACCCGCACCGGCCACGGGTTCTCGGCGCTCGTGTCGGCCGCCTTCTCCGCCATCGGGCGGCGGGCGCCAGGCGCGGCCCCGGGCACGTGCGGTCCCGGACGCGGGGACGCGCCGGGGGCAGACGGCATACTCACGAAGCGACTGTATGCCGCGCAGCCGTCACCCGGGCACCAGGGGCGAGTGGGACGAGGACCGCGAGGGGCCCAACTACCATGGGCGTATGCCGTCCGCCCCCGACCCGTCCGTCACCGTGCCTTCCCGGATGCGGGAGAACGTCGCGACAGGCCCGGTCAAGCGGGTGCTGCTGGCTGCCCCGCGCGGCTACTGCGCGGGCGTCGACCGGGCCGTGGTGACCGTCGAGAAGGCGCTGGAGCTCTACGGGCCGCCGGTCTACGTCCGCAAGGAGATCGTGCACAACAAGCATGTCGTGCAGACCCTGCGTGACCGGGGCGCGGTCTTCGTCGACGAGACCGACCAGGTGCCCGAGGGCGCGACGGTCATCTTCTCGGCGCACGGGGTCGCCCCGGTCGTCCACAAGGAGGCCGCGGCTCGCTCGCTCAAGACGATCGACGCGACCTGCCCGCTGGTGACCAAGGTGCACCGTGAGGCGGTGCGCTTCGCCGACCAGGACTACGACATCCTGCTCATCGGTCACGAGGGCCATGAGGAGGTCGTCGGCACCTCCGGTGAGGCGCCCGAGCACATCGTCATCGTCGACGGCCCGCACGCGGTCGACACGGTGACCGTCCGTGACCCGCAGAAGGTCGTCTGGCTCTCCCAGACGACGCTGTCGGTCGACGAGACCCTCGAAACGGTGGCCCGGCTGCGCGAGCGCTTCCCGGCACTGGCCGACCCGCCGAGCGACGACATCTGCTACGCCACCCAGAACCGCCAGCTTGCCGTGAAGCAGATGGCCAAGGACACCGACCTCATGATCGTCGTCGGCTCGCGCAACTCCTCCAACTCGGTGCGTCTGGTCGAAGTCGCCGTCGAGCACGGAGCGCGGGCCGGTCACCTGGTCGACTACGCGGCCGAGATCGACCCGGCCTGGCTCGACGGGGTGCGCACCGTCGGAGTGACCTCCGGGGCGAGCGTGCCGGAGATCCTCGTCCGGGACGTGCTGGCATTCCTGGCCGGGCACGGCTTCACGGACGTCCAGCCGGTCGTCGCGGCGGAGGAGTCGCTGCTCTTCGCGCTTCCCAACGAACTGCGCCGTGACCTCAAGGCAGCCACCGGTCAGGATGCCGCCGCGGTCCGCCGGGACTCCGCGGCGCCTTCGCCCGGCTCGCTGCGCTGAGCTTCCGGCAGCAGCATCGGTCGTAGCGCCCCGTCGCGGGCCAGGTCCTCGTCGAGGGCGCCGAGCAACTCCGCGGCGGTGAGCGGCCGAGGCGCGGTGTCGATCGGCACCGGGCGCGGGGTGGTGTCGGCCTCGCCGGCCAGCCCGGACTCCTGCATCTTGCGCGCCGTCACCAAGACCCGGCTCTCCATCGACCCGACGAAGGTGTTGTAGGCCTCCACCGACTTGCGCAGGCTCGTCCCCAACGCCTCGGTATGCCGCCCCACCGCACCCAAGCGGGCATAGAGGTCGCGCCCGAGGGTGAGCAACTCCCGGGCTCCGTCGGTGAGCGCCTCCTGACGCCAGGCCAGCCCGACCGAACGCAGCAGCGCCAGCAAGGTCGCCGGGGAGGCCAGCACGACCGACCGGGACAGGGCATGGTCGTGCAACTGGGGATCCGCCGACAGGGCCGCCGCCAGCAGCGCCTCGCCAGGCACGAAACAGACGACCAGCTCGGGTGAGCCGTCGAACGCGGTCCAGTAGCCCTTCCCGGCCAGCGCATCGACGTGCCCCCGCAAGGCCTTGGCGTGCGACTTGAGCAATGCCGACCGCTGCGCCGCCGTCACACCCTCGGCCTGCGCGGCGAGGAAATCGGTCATCGGGGTCTTGGCATCGACCGCGACGATGCGTTCGCCGGGCAGGTGGACGACGACGTCCGGCCGCAGGACCGCCCCGGTCGACGACAGCACGCTCACCTGCTCCTCGAAGTCGCACCGGGCGAGCAGCCCGGACACCTCGAGCACTCGACGCAGGGTCACCTCGCCCCAGGACCCGCGCACGTTGGCCGAGGCCAGCGACCCGACCAGCGAGGCGGTCTGGTCGCGCAGCTCGCCGGTGCTCGACTGCACCCGGGCCAGCTCCACGGCCACCCGGGCGAACTGTTCGCCCCGGTCGCGTTCCAGGGTGTGCACTTGCGCGGCGACCCGGTCCAGACTCACCGCCAACGGGGCGACCAGGGCCGCAGTCTCCGACTCGGCCGAGACGGTCGCCTCCAGGTCGACGACCCGCTCACGCAGGACGTCCCGCTCGGTGGTGGCGGAGGCGAGGCGCGCGGCATACCGGGCCCAGAGCGCCAGCCAGACGAGAAGTCCGCCGGCGAGCGCCCCGATGGCGAGGTCACGAAGTTCCATGTCGCCGACGATGTCACGAGGCACTGACAACGGTCCGCCCGCCGAGCCCTGCACCCCTTGACCGCATCCCTATGCTCGCCGGTGTGAACTGGCTCAGCCCCGTGGAACTCATCGGCTACCTCGCCTCGGCCCTCGTGGTCGCCTCGCTCGCGATGACCAATGTCGTGCGGCTGCGGACCATCTCGCTCATCGGGTCGGTGACCTTCGTCGTCTACGGGGTGCTGCTCGGGTCGATCCCGATCATCCTCACCAACGCCGCAGTCGCTGGTCTCAACGTGTGGTTCCTGCGCAAGGAGCTCGGCGGTGGCCGCGCCCTCGGTGCCGTCCCCATCGACGCGCAGGCGCCCTTCCTCACCGACTTCCTGCGCACCCACCTGGCCGACATCCACAAGAGCCAGCCCGGCTACGAGCACCTGCCCGCGGACGCCTTCGCGCTGCTGCTCACCCGGGACAGCCTGCCGGCCGGCGCCCTCATCGGGGAGCGCCGCGGGACCGAGTTGCGGGTCACCCTCGACTACGTCATGGAGGCCTACCGCGACTCCCGGATCGGCCGCTGGCTCTACACCGGGGACGGCCGGAAGGTGTTGCGCGACGCCGGATTCCGCACCGTCGTGGCTGTCCCATCGACGGCCGTGCATCGTTCCTACCTCAGCGGCGTCGGCTTCCAGCCCGACGGGGAGGCCATGTCGCTGGGCCTCGGCTAGGGCTGCCAGACTGCCGTTGTGGGAATGACCGACCGCGACGTAAGCGACCTCGACGACGACCATGAGTTCGACCGCGCCATCGCCCTCTCGCGGGGAGCCCGGCCCGGGGAGCGACTGGCCCAGCTCGACGACCGCTGGCAGATCGGCAACGGCATCAACGGCGGGCTGCTCATGGCCATCGGTGCGGCAGCTCTGCGCGCCGACCTCGACGAGGACGGGGCGCACCCCGACCCGCTGGCGTTCACGGCATACTTCCTGTCCCCGGCCGAGCCCGGGCCGTTGCGGGTGCAGACCGAGGTGCTGCGGGTCGGGCGCTCGATGTCGACCGGCCAGGTGACCCTCGCGCAGGACCACCTCACCGCGACCGACGGTATGCCGCGTGAGCGGATGCGGGCGCTGGCCACCTTCGGAGACCTCACCGACCGGGCCCAACCGCATCTGCGCAGCGCGCCCGCCCCGGCCATGCCGCCCCCGGGCGAGTGCCTCGGCAGCGCCGGGAACCGGACGCCGGACTTCCTGCGGGCAGCCACCCTGCTGCAGCGGATGGACCTGCGGCTCGACCCGGCCTGCGCCGGTTGGCTGGCCGGGCGGCCGTCCCAGGAAGGTGTCCTGCGCGGCTGGATCCGCCTGGCCGACGGGCGCGAGCCGGACGTCATGTCGGTGCTCTGGGCGCTGGATGCCTTGCCGCCGGTCGCTTTCGACCTCGGGTTGCTCGGTTGGACGCCGACCCTGGAGTTCAGCGCGCACCTGCGCCGCCATCCGGCACCGGGCTGGCTGCAGGTGCAGTTGACGACCGAGAACGTCGCTGGGGGCCTCATGGAGGAGGACGCCCGGGTCTGGGACTGCGAGGGCAACCTCGTGGCGCTGTCCCGGCAACTGTGCGGCTGGCGCGTGCCCCCCGCGCCTCGCGACTAAACTCTTGCTCTTGTGGCTCTCACCATCGGCATCGTCGGCCTGCCCAACGTCGGCAAGTCCACCCTGTTCAACGCGCTGACCAAGAACAACGTCCTCGCGGCGAACTACCCGTTCGCGACGATCGAGCCCAACGTCGGCGTCGTCCCGTTGCCCGACCCGCGGTTGGCCCGGCTCGCCGAGATCTTCGGCTCCGAGCGGATCCTGCCCGCGACGGTGAGCTTCGTCGACATCGCCGGCATCGTCCGCGGCGCCTCGGTCGGGGAGGGCCTGGGCAACAAGTTCCTCGCCAACATCCGCGAGGCCGACGCGATCTGCCAGGTCGTGCGGGTCTTCGTCGACGACGACGTCACCCACGTCGAGGGCAAAGTCTCCCCAGCCGGTGACATCGAGACCATCGAGACCGAGCTCGTCCTGGCCGACCTGCAGACGATGGAGAAGGCCGTCCCGCGCCTGGAGAAGGAGGCGCGCGTCGTCAAGGAGAAGCGGGCGGCATACGAGAACGCGCTCGCGGTCCAGAAGTGCCTCGAAGCCGGCGACACCCTGTATGCCGGTCACGCGGCATACGGGGTTGACCTCGCCGAGGCGCGCTCGCTGCAGTTGCTCACCGCGAAGCCGTTCATCTATGTCTTCAACCTCGACGAGGATCAGTTGACCGATGCGGCGCTGCAGGCGTCGCTGCGCGAGTCGGTGGCGCCGGCGGACTGTGTCTTCCTGTCGGCGAAGCTCGAGGCGGACTTGTCCGAGCTGGACGAGGCCGAGGCGCGCGAGTTGCTGGAGTCGGTCGGGGTGACTGAGCCCGGCCTGGACCAGCTTGCGCACGTCGGCTTCCACACGCTGGGGCTGCAGACCTATCTCACCGCCGGGCCGAAGGAATCGCGGGCCTGGACGATCCGGCAGGGTTGGACGGCCCCACAGGCGGCCGGGGTGATCCACACCGACTTCCAGCGGGGGTTCATCAAGGCCGAGGTGGTGGCGTTCGCGGACCTGGACGAGCTCGGGTCGATGGCTGCGGTGAAGGCTGCCGGGAAGGCCCGGATGGAGGGCAAGGACTACGTTATGCAGGACGGCGACGTGGTCGAGTTCCGCTTCAACGTCTGAGTCGGCGCGTTGCCTTCAGCGGTCTCGAAGAAGAGTGCGTTGTCGGCTGGGCTCCTCGTCTCTTCCGGCACCCGCCACGGAGAGGGATCCGAACGTCATCTCGTCAAGCACCCGCCTCGCCTCGCGCCTGAATCCCATAGCGGCAGACCCTGAAGCCCTGACCGGCTTACGGCGCTGCCGGCGCCAATCTTGATCGTAGGTGTGGACGCCCTTGAGTGAGAGGGCCGCATGGAATGGGACGACGCCACCCGGGAGCGGCTCGAAGTCGCGCTCAACGAGTCCGACGTCGCTAGTTCGGCTCGACCCGCCGGTGCGTACGTCGACGTACTGCTTCACGTGATCACGCTTCCAGAGTCGGGTCCGCTCGCGAAGGACGGTCGCCGGATCATGCGGCTCATGTGGCCTGCCGAACTACGGTTCCTTCTGCGGCGGGATCCGGTCGGCGAGCAGGCTGCGACCCAGCCGGCCATCCCGCTGGCCGACGAGGTTGCGGTCGAGAACTTCTTCGACTCGCTCGTCTGGGGCGGTTCGATCTACGGCTGGCGCTTCTTCGATCAGCCCGGACTGACCAGAGACTGGCCAGCCCCTACGCACATGATGAGCGCCTCGGTGTGGAGGCTCAGGGGGAATCGCAGAACCGCGCCC
>CAZNLX010000011.1:0-19709 GCA_964573925.1 uncultured Intrasporangiaceae bacterium | reverse complement strand
GGGCGGAGTCGGCGACGAGGTGATGCGGCGCACCATAGGTGACCCCGACGGTGACGAGATCTCCGGGACGCGGCCGCTGCGCATCGGGTATGCCGTCCGGCAGCGCGAAGTGCACGAGCCGGTTGTCGCGGGCCCGGCCGCTCATCCGGTGGGTCTCGGCGTCCTTGCGGCCCTCGCCAGGGGCGACGAGCACCTGCACCTCGCGGCCCTCCTGGAGCCGGTTGCCGGCCCAGGAGATCTCCTCCTGGAGGGCGATGAGCCGGTCGAAGCGCTCCTGGACGACCGCTTTGGGGACCTGGTCGGGCATCGTCGCGGCCGGCGTGCCGGGGCGGATCGAATACTGGAAGGTGAAGGCGCTGCTGAACCGGGCCGCCGCGACGACATCGAGGGTGGCCTGGAAGTCGGCCTCGGTCTCGCCGGGGAAGCCGACGATGAGGTCGGTGGTGATCGCCGCCTCGGGGATGCGGCTGCGGACCTCGTCGAGGATCGCCAGGAAGCGCTCGCTGCGATAGGAGCGGCGCATCGCCCGCAGGATCGTGTCGGAGCCGGACTGCAGTGGCATGTGCAGGCTCGGCATGACGTTGGGGGTGGCGGCCATCGCGTCGATGACGTCGGTGGTGAAGGCGGCCGGATGCGGGCTGGTGAAGCGCACCCGCTCGAGCCCATCCACCTCGCCGCAGGCGCGCAGCAGCTTGCCGAAGGCCAGCCGGTCGCCGAACTCGACCCCGTAGGTGTTGACGTTCTGGCCGAGCAGGGTGATCTCGATGGCGCCCTGGGCGACCAGGGCGCGGGCCTCGGCGAGGATGTCGCCGGGTCGGCGGTCCTGCTCCTTGCCGCGCAGGCTGGGCACGATGCAGAAGGTGCACGTGTTGTTGCAGCCGACGCTGATCGAGACCCATGCGGCATAGGCGCTGTCCCGGCGGGTGGGCAACGTCGACGGGAAGACCGACAGACTCTCGAGGATCTCCACCTCGGCGCGCTTGTTGTGCCGGGCCCGGTCCAGCAGGGCCGGCAGGCTGCCGATGTTGTGCGTGCCGAAGACGACATCGACCCAGGGGGCGCGCTTGACGATGGCGTCGCGGTCGTTCTGGGCGAGGCAGCCGCCGACGGCGATCTGCAGATCCGGGTTCGCGAGCTTGGCCGGGCGCAGTTGGCCGAGGTTGCCGTAGAGCTTGTTGCTGGCGTTCTCGCGGACCGCGCAGGTGTTGAAGACGACGACGTCGGCGACCTCGGGACGGCTGCTCTCGGGGATGCTGGCCAGATCGACATAGCCGGCGGTCTCCAGCAGACCGGCCAGCCGCTCGGAGTCATGGACGTTCATCTGGCAGCCGTGGGTGCGCACGTCATAGGTCTTCATGGCACCGACAAGGGTACGTGCTGGCCCTGCGCGCGCCGGCCACGCGACGGCATACTCGCTGGCGCGGTGGGCGCCGGGGTCGCTAGCGTCACCAGGGCGAGCGCCCTGCACGAGGACGAGGTGACGATCTCCGACGACCTCGCGCGGACGTTGGTCGACGAGCAGTTCCCGCAGTGGCGAGGACTGCCACTGCGGCGCCTGGCACCGCTGGGCACCGACAACCAGCTCTTCCGCCTCGGCGACGACCTCCTGCTGCGTATGCCGCGCATCGAGTGGGCCGTGGACGCTCCCGTCCTCGAACACGCATGGCTGCCGCGGCTGGCTCCGCTGCTGCCGCTGTCGGTTCCGGCCCCGGTGGCGCTGGGGACTCCCGGCCACGGCTACCCGTATCCGTGGACCGTCGTGCCCTGGCTCGTCCTCGAGACGGTGACCGGAGTCCATCTCGGACATCCCGCGGACAACGTCGACTGGACCCGACTGGCCGTGGACGTCGCGGGCTTCCTCGTCACGCTGCGCGGGCTCGATGCCACCGACGCACCCCGCAAGCCGAGCGGCAGCCGCGGTGCGGCGCTGACTGACTGCGATGGATGGGTCCGGGAGTGGACGCAGCGAGCCGGGACCCGGGTCGACGGCCCGGCGGTGCTGGCCGCCTGGGAGGAGTCGCTGGCCGTTGCGGGGTGGTCCCACGCGCCGGCCTCGCTGCATGCCGACATCCACGAGGGCAACCTGCTCGTCCGCGACGGCACGGTCCGGGCCGTCATCGACTGGGGCGGGTTGGGGGCCGGAGACCCGGCCGTGGAACTCAACGCCGCGTGGGGCTTCCTACCGCCTTCGGCGGTGGGTGCCTTCCGGGAGGCGATGGGACTGGACGAGGACGCCTGGCTCCGGGGTCGGGGTTGGGCCCTGATCCCGGCGATCAGCGGGCTGGTCTACTACGAGCGGAGCGCGCCCACGATGGCTCGGCTGGCTGCACGAACCATCGAGCGGATCGTCAGCGACCGAAGAGCTTCTTGAACAAGCCGCCCGGCTCCGGGGGTGGGCACTCACAGCGCTGAGCCTTGGGAACGCCGGCCATGACCTGCTGGACGTGCTGTCCGCATCCCGACCAAGTCGCCTTACCGCAGCGGCGGCAGGTCACGCGTGAGCACATAGGTCGGTCTCCTCGGGTCGTCGGTCAGTGCCATCCATGGATTCGGATACCCCGGCGGGTATATTACCCCAGGAGGGGCTTTCCTCCGTGCCCTAGGGTGCCACCCATGAGCGACAAGTCCCTGCTCGACCTCGCCGACGAGGAGTTCGTCCTGCTGACGACCTTCCGGCGCTCGGGTGAACGTGTGTCGACTCCGGTCTGGGTGGCTCGCGACGGGGATCGTCTCGTCGTCATCACACCGGACGGAACCGGGAAAACCAAACGGATCCGCGCCAACTCGTCTGTGGAGGTGACTCCTTGCGATCGTCGCGGTCGCCCGAAGCCGTGGGCGACAACGGTCGCCGGCCGAGCCGAGGTCCGCTCGTCGGCCCAGGACACCGAAGCCGCCCGAGCGGCGATCAAGGCGAAGTACCGGCTGCAGTTCGCGGTGTTCATGACCATCGAAAGGCTCGTCAAGCGGATGCGGGACACACCTCGGGTGGCCCTGTGGATCACTGCCTAGCGTGACTGCCCGTCGGCCAACGACAGCGCGATGCCGACGAGGCTGACTTGCGGGAGAGCTGGAACATCGGACTCGACGAACCAGCGGGCCTCGTCGGTCGTGCCATCGATCTCGTTGCGCAGCTCCCCAGCGACCACCCGGGCCTCGTAGACGACCCGGACCGACCTGAGGAACCGGTCGGTGGTGTTGACCCGAACGTGCGGCGGCAGGACGAAGGTGTGCACGCCAAGCAATCGCCCGAGCGCGATCTCGTAGCCGGTCTCCTCACGCACCTCGCGGACGACGGCGTCCTCGGGGGTCTCCTCCAGCTCGACTCCCCCGCCGGGCATCGTCCACTTGGGGGTGTCGGCCTCGTTCCACAGCGCGAGCAACACCCGCCCTGTGTCGTCGCGGATGACCGCGTATGCCGCCAGCCTCGTGTCGTAATCGCGGTAGTCCACCGAGCGAGGCTACCGCCGGCTCGCCGCCGGGTCAGTCACGAGCGTGCTCGGCAGCCGCGTTGACGGCGTCGCGGACGACGGCATACGCGACCCCACTCGGGTAGCCCTTGCGGGCGAGCATCGCGGCGAGCCGGCGTGCCTGGACCTGCGGGTCCAGGCCACCCATCGCCCGCAGCTTCTTGGCCACGAGTTGTTCGGCCCGGGCTCGCTCGGTCTCGTCGTCCAGGGCCCCGACAGCGACCCGGGCCACCTCCTCGTCCACTCCCTTGTCCCGCAGCTCACGCCGCAACGCCGCCCCGGACAGCCCTGCGGTCCGGTTGCGGGACTGCACGAGGACCTCCGCGTATGCCGCGTCGTCGATGAGCCTGACCTCCGCCAGCCGGTCCAGGACGTCGGCGGCCACCTGTGGGTCACAGCCCCGCCGGGCGAGTTTCCGTTCGAGTTCGACCCTGCTGTGCGGACGGACCGAGAGCAGCCGTAGGGCAATGGAGTGGGCCACCGAGCGGGGGTCGGGTTCGTGGTCCGGCTCATCCGGCGGCGGGGGCACCTGCCCGGCAGCGAGTGCGGTGGGCGCCCCGGACGCTCCCTTGCCCCGGGTCGGGGCGGAGCCCACGGCGGCCTGCGCTGCCTGCAACGCCTGCTGCGCGGCGGCCAGGCGGGCTGCCGCGCCCGCAGCGAGCGGGCGCGGCATACCGTCGGAGGTCATCCTCAGAAGTCGACCGGGACGTCGGCGACCGCCGGCTTGTCGACCCGCGGGCCGACCCCGAGCTTCTCCTTGATCCGCTTCTCGAGCTCGTCGGCGAGATCGGGGTTGTCCTTGAGGAAGGTCCGGGCGTTCTCCTTCCCCTGGCCGAGCTGGTCGCCGTCGTAGGTGTACCAGGCGCCGGCCTTGCGGACGAAGCCCTGCTCGACGCCCATGTCGATGAGGCCACCCTCTCGGGAAATGCCGTGCCCGTAGATGATGTCGAACTCGGCCTGCTTGAACGGCGGGCTGACCTTGTTCTTGACGACCTTGACGCGGGTGCGGTTGCCGACGGCCTCGGAGCCGTCCTTGAGGGTCTCGATCCGCCGGACGTCCAGGCGCACCGAGGCGTAGAACTTCAGCGCCTTGCCACCGGTGGTCGTCTCGGGGCTGCCGAACATCACCCCGATCTTCTCGCGGAGCTGGTTGATGAAGATCGCCGTGGTCCCGGTCGAGTTGAGCGCGCCGGTGATTTTGCGCAGCGCCTGGGACATGAGGCGGGCCTGCAGGCCGACGTGGCTGTCGCCCATCTCGCCCTCGATCTCGGCGCGCGGGACGAGCGCGGCCACCGAGTCGATGACGATGATGTCCAGGGCGCCGGAGCGGATGAGCATGTCGGCGATCTCCAGCGCCTGCTCCCCCGTGTCGGGCTGGCTGACCAGGAGGTTGTCGATGTCGACGC
Organism: uncultured Intrasporangiaceae bacterium; assembly: GCA_964573925.1. Lineage (GTDB taxonomy): Bacteria > Actinomycetota > Actinomycetes > Actinomycetales > Dermatophilaceae > Phosphoribacter. Next base: position 14,836 of record CAZNLX010000011.1, on the reverse strand, counting down.
CGAGGCTCTTGGCGTACTCCGGGTCGAGGGCATGCTCGGCGTCGATGAACGCCGCGATCCCGCCAGCTCGCTGAGCGTTGGCCACGGCGTGCAGCGCCACCGTCGTCTTGCCGCTCGACTCGGGTCCGTAGATCTCGACGACCCGGCCGCGGGGCAAACCGCCGATCCCGAGCGCCACATCGAGGGCGATCGACCCGGTGGGGATCACCTCGATCGGTGGGCGGACATCGTCGCCCAGCCGCATGACGGCACCCTTGCCGTGCTGCTTCTCGATCTGGCCCATCACCGTCGACAGGGCCTTGTCCTTGTCCTGCGCTGTGGCCATGCCACCCACCATTCCTTCGTCTCGAGAGTCGGCCGTCCATCGGCGACCCGCGCGACGGGCCGGCGTCCCTGCCGATCGGCGCACCGATCGGCAGAACCCAGCGCCCGCGTTGTCGAGTCGGACGTTAGGTGACCGCACCGACAGACCCGACCCCACGGCATACCGGGTGTGGACTGTGGGACGACGGTGCAGGCACCTGTGGACAGACTCTACCGAACGAATGTTCGATCACTGGTCTTGACGGCGCGACACGCCGGGCCCGTGCAGCTCCCGGCGGGTCCTACCGCAACAGCAGCTGGTCGACCCGCCTGGCCGCCCCTACGACGCCCAGGCCACCCATGACCGCGAGATAGCCGACGTGCCAGAGCAGCCCCGCGCCCACCTCGCCCAGGCACAGCGACCGGCACAGCTCCACCCCGTGGTAAAGCGGGGTCGCCTGAACGAGCCACTGCGCCCACGGCGGGTATGCCGTCAACGGGAAGAAGGTCGCCGACAACAGGAACAGCGGCTGCACGACGAGGTTGACGTAGTCGAAGTCGACCCAGGACCGCATGAAGGTCGTCGCGAACATCCCCACTGCCGAGAACGCGAAGGCGACGAAGACCGCCGCCGGCAGGGCGAGCACCCCCCACCAGGAGGGCACCAACCCGGCCAGCGCCGCGACGGCGAGGAAGGCCGCGGCATACGCCCCGCCGCGCAGCAACGACCAGGTGACCTCGCCGATGGCGATGTCCCGCGGCCCCATCCGGGTGGCGAGGATCGAGTCGTAGAGCTTGGCGTAGTTCAACTTGAAGAAGACGTTGAAGGTCGAGTCCATCACCCCGGCGTTCATCGCCGAGGTCGCGAGCATCGCGGGAGCGATGAAGACCGCGTAGGGGACGGCGCGACCTGACTGGCTCGTCACCGCACCGACGAGGGCGCCGAGACCGACGCCGAGCGAGAGCAGGTAGAAGACCGGCTCGGCGAAGCCGGTCGCGAACGCGACCCACTGGCGCCGGAAGGACAGGGCGTTGCGCTCGACGAGCGTGCCGGCCAGCCAGGCACCGGCCGGTCGGGGTAGGACGGGCGGCCGCGTCACCGAATCAGCCTCCGCTCGAGTTCGCGGGCGGCCCAGAGCCCGCCGACGATGGCGAAGGCCAGCAGGACGACGACGTGCCCGAACACCGCCCACCCGTCTATCAGGCCCGTGGACAAGGCCCGAGCGGTCTCGACCCCGTGCCACAGCGGGGTGGCCCAAGCCACCGGCCGCAGCAGTGCCGGCAGCGAGTCGATGGGAAAGTAGGTGCCGGAGAAGAGCATGAGCGGCGTCGCGACGACCCGGAAGATCGCTGTGAACCACTCCTCGGTCTCACTGCGGGCCGCGACCGCCGTCATCATCGTCGCGAAGCCCAACCCGGTGAGCGTGACCACCGGGACGGCCGCGAGCACCCACCAGGACCGCCAGACACCGAAGGGGGTCGCGAGCGCGACGAAGAGGACGGCCCCGGCGGCCAACTGCAGCCCGACATGGGCCAGGTGCCCGGCGAGGATGTCTCGGGTCCGCAGGGGTGTGGCGAGCATGGCGTGATAGGTGCCCTGCCACTTGATCGCCCCGAACAGCGGCCAGCTCGACTCGCCGAAGCCGGTCATCATCGCCGAACTGGCCAGGATCGCGGGAACGACGAAGACGGCATACGGGAACACCTCACCGTGCCACGGGACTCCCCCGCGGCCGCCGCGGTCGACGAGCAACCCCACTCCCCAGCCGACCGCGAGCAGGGCCAGCAGCGGGGTGCCCAGCCGGCTGTAGACGACCCCGCGCCAGACTCGCCGGAACACTCGCAGGTGGTAGCCGAGCACCGACCACCAGCGCCGTGCCGGGGCCTGCGTCGCGCGCGGTGGCGGCAGTGCGGCATACCCCGCCGGTATGCCGCCCGCCCGCGTCTGCAGCCGGCCCTCGCCGCCGGGGCCGGCAGGGCCGGTGTCGTGGCCCATCAGTCGACCAACGTCCGGCCGGTGAGGTGGAGGAAGACGTCCTCGAGGGAGGCCCGGCGCACGAGAGCGGACAACGGTTCGACGCCGCGGGCGTGGGTGGCCGACAGGGCCGCGTCGCCGTCGTCGGCGTAAACGAGCAGCCGGTCCGGCAGCACCTCGATCCGCTCCCCGATCCCCTCGATCGCCGCGAGGTGGACCCCGTTGTCCGCATCGGCGAAGCGCAGCTCGAGCACCTCCCGGGTCGCGTGGGTCGCGATGAGCTGTCGCGGCGAGCCCTCGGCGACGATCCGGCCGTGGTCCATGACGACGAGCCGGTCGCACAATTGCTCGGCCTCGTCCATGTAGTGCGTCGTCACGACGAGGGTCACCCCCTGGCGCTTGAGCCGGAACAGCCGATCCCACAGGACATGGCGGGCCTGCGGGTCCAGGCCGGTCGTCGGCTCGTCGAGCAGCAGCAGGCGCGGCTCGTTGATGAGCGACCGGGCGATGGTGAGCCGGCGCTTCATCCCCCCGGAGAGCGGCTCGACCTTGTCGCGCGCCCGCTCGGACAACTGGGCGAACTCGAGCAACTCGACGGCGCGGCGTCGGGACTCGGCCCAGGACAGGCCGAAGTAACGGCCGTAGATCCACAGGTTCTCCTCGACGGTGAGCTCCTCGTCGAGGGTGTCCTTCTGCGGGACGACGCCCAGGGCCGAGCGGATGTCCGGGCCGGCAGTGGCCGGGTCGAGGCCGAAGATCCGCAGCGTCCCGCCGCTCACCGGGGAGACCGCCGCGATCATCCGCATCGTCGAGGACTTGCCCGCACCGTTGGGGCCGAGGAAGCCGAAGGATTCGCCCGGCTGGACGCTGACGTCGATGCCGTCGACGGCCGTGAAGTCCCCGAAGCGCTTCGTCAGCCCCCGCGCCTGGATGAGTGGCTCGGCCGTGACGGGTCCAGATCCCGGGCTTGCGACGTCGATCACCGGGACAGGTTAACGGGCCGTGCACGGCGGGTGGATACGATGCGGGGGACCCCTTTCAACGGCGTTTGGAGGCGCATCCGATGTCCCGCACGGCCAAGCTCGAGCTCGACGGCAAGACCTACGAATTGCCCATCGTCGAGGGCACGGAGAAGGAGCTGGCGATCGACATCAGTTCGCTGCGCGCCCAGACCGGTTACATCACGCTGGACGACGGCTACGGGAACACCGGGTCGTGCTCGTCCGCGGTCACCTTCATCGACGGCGACAAGGGGATCCTGCGCTACCGCGGCATCCCCATCGAGGAGATCGCCGGCAAGTCCTCCTTCGTCGAGACCGCCTGGTTGGTCATCTTCGGCCACCTGCCGACGATCGAGGACCGCGAGCGCTTCTCCCGGCTGCTCACCGAGAACAGCCGGCTCGACGAGAGCATGCGCAAGCACTTCGAGGGCTTCCCGCCCAACGGCCACCCCATGGCCATCCTCTCGGCGATGATCAACGCCCTGTCGACCCACGAGCCCGCGCTCATCGATGACGACCGCGACCTCGAGGCGGCGGCCGCGCGGCTCATGTCCAAGGTCCGCACCATCGCCGCGGCCTCCTACAAGGCCTCGGTCGGCCAGCCGATCGTCTACCCGCGCTACGACATGAAGTACGTCGAGAACTTCCTCCACATGATGTTCTCGGTGCCCTACCGCGACTATGAGCCCTCGCCCGAGGCGGTCAACGCACTCAACCTCTTCCTCGCCCTGCACGCCGACCACGAGCAGAACTGCTCCACCTCGACCGTCCGCATGGTCGCCTCCAGCCAGGCGAACATGTACGCCTCGTGTTCGGCCGGCGTCTGCGCCCTGTGGGGTCCGCTGCACGGTGGCGCGAACGTCGCCGTCATCGACATGCTCGAGATGATCCGCGAGTCGGGTATGCCGGTCAGCGAGTACGTCGCGAAGGTCAAGGACAAGCAGTCCGGCATCAAGCTCATGGGCTTCGGCCACCGGGTCTACCGCAACTTCGACCCGCGCTCGAAGATCCTCAAGAAGGCCGCCGACGACCTGCTGTCCAAGATGGAGATCCACGACCCGCTGTTGGACATCGCGGTCGAGTTGGCCGACGCAGCGCTCTCCGACGACTACTTCATCGAGCGCAAGCTCTACCCGAACGTCGACTTCTACTCCGGCACGATCCTGAGGGCCATCGGGATCCCGCTCAACATGTTCACCGTCATGTTCGCCATCGGCCGGATGCCCGGGTGGATCGCCAACTGGAAGGAGATCCACGACGACCCCAAGGGCCGGATCTACCGTCCGCGCCAAGTTTACATCGGTCACACCGGTGAGCACTGGATGCCCCGCGAGGACCGGCACTACGACGAGGACGGCAACCTCATCCACTGAGTCCGTCCCGCCCTCGACCTGCGAGGGCGACCAGCACGATCAGCGGCGCTTCGGTCGGTCCCGGCCGAAGCGCCGCTCCATGGGGACCTCGAAGTCCTCGCAGATCGCCGCCCACACCGCCCGTGGGGGTATGCCGTCGGCGAGCGCCGCCTCGCCGGTCCGGTTGTCGAGGGCGACCAACACGTGTGAGCGCATCAGGCTCGCGGCATACCCCGGACCGAACTCATCGGCGAGCGCCGCCGTCAGGTCGCTGTGTCGCACCCCGCGAGTCTGCCACGGGGGATCCCGCGCCCCAGCCGAGAGTGTCGGCGCGGCATGGCAGGGTGGGACCCGACATGGGCGACAGCGTGCTCGAGCGCTTCTCCCCGGCGACCGCCGACTGGTTCCGGGGCGCCTTCGTCGCGCCCACGCCGGCGCAGGAGGGTGCCTGGACCGCGATCTCCTCGGGCCACCACGCCCTCGTCGTCGCGCCCACCGGGTCGGGAAAGACCCTGGCGGCCTTCCTCTGGGCACTGGATCGGCTCGCGGTCACGGCTGTGCCCGAGGACCGTTCCCGACGCTGCCGCGTCCTGTACGTCTCCCCGCTCAAGGCTCTGGCGGTGGACGTCGAACGCAACTTGCGCTCGCCGCTGGTCGGCATGGGGCATGCCGCGGCCCGGCTCGGTATGCCGCGGCCCCAGGTCCGGGTGGCGGTCCGGTCCGGGGACACCCCGGCAGCCGACCGGCGCGGCTTCGTCCGCGATCCTGCCGACATCCTCATCACCACGCCCGAGTCGCTCTTCCTCATGCTCACCTCCGCCGCCCGGGAGGCGCTGGCCGGGGTGGAGTCGGTCATTCTCGATGAGGTCCACGCGGTCGCCGGGACCAAACGCGGCGCTCATCTGGCCCTCACCTTGGAACGACTCGACGCGTTGCTGGATCGACCGGCCCAGCGAATCGGGCTGTCGGCAACGGTGCGGCCGGTCGAGGAGGTGGCCCGCTTCCTTGCCGGGGGCCGGCCCGTGGACATCGTCGCCCCGCCTTCCACGAAGGAATGGGACCTGCAGGTCGTCGTCCCTGTACCCGATCTCGGCGCCCTCGGCGCGCCTACGAGCGATCTCTCCGGCCCGGCCGCCGGCGAGCCTGCCCGCGCGTCAATCTGGCCGCACGTCGAGGAGCGGATCGTCGACCTCGTCTCGCAGCACCGCTCGACGTTGGTCTTCGCCAATTCCCGACGGCTCGCCGAGCGGCTCACCACCCGGCTCAACGAGGTCTGGGAGGAACGCTCCGACGAACTCCCGGGGACAAGCCCGGGGCAAGCGGACGAGGCGGGTGGCGGTGGCGGGCACGGCGCAAGCAGTGCCGGCGGCCCGGGGGCGCGCGGCATACCGGCTCGGGTTCCCGGCGTGCCGGGCGGATTGCCTGCCGCGATGATGGCGCAGTCCGGCGCGGCCCGCGGCGCCCCCGCCCTGCTGGCCAGGGCCCACCACGGCTCGGTGAGCAAGGAACAGCGGGCCGCCATCGAAGAGGACCTCAAGGCCGGCCGGTTGCCCGCCGTCGTCGCCACGAGCAGCCTGGAACTGGGCATCGACATGGGCGCCGTCGACCTGGTCGTCCAGGTGGAATCGCCCCCCTCGGTGGCCAGCGGCCTGCAGCGGGTCGGACGAGCCGGGCACCAGGTGGGTGCAGTGTCCCGCGGCGTGCTCTTCCCCAAGTTCCGCGGTGACCTCGTGCAGACCGCAGTGGTCGTCGAACGGATGCGCGCCGGAGCGATCGAGTCGCTGCGGGTCCCAGCCAACCCGCTGGACGTGCTGGCCCAGCAGATCGTCGCGATGTGCGCCCTCGACGACTGGGCCGTCGACGAACTCGAGGCCCTGGTCCGCCGGGCCGCCCCGTTCGCCGGACTGACTCGGCTGGTCCTCGAGTCGGTTCTGGACATGCTCTCCGGGAGGTACCCCTCGGATGAGTTCGCCGAGCTGCGCCCCCGGCTGGTCTGGGACCGGGTGGCCGGCACCCTCGCCGGCCGGCGCGGCGCGCAGCACCTCGCGGTCACCTCCGGTGGCACCATCCCCGATCGAGGCCTGTATGCCGTCTTCCTCGCCTCCGGGGACGGCCCGGGGCGGCGGGTCGGCGAGCTCGACGAGGAGATGGTCTACGAGTCCCGGGTGGGCGACCACTTCACTCTGGGCACCTCGACCTGGCGGATCGAGGACATCACCCATGACCGAGTGCTCGTCACTCCGGCGCCGGGCCAGCCCGGCAGGCTGCCGTTCTGGAAGGGGGACAGCCTCGGCCGGCCCGCCGAGTTGGGTGCCGCGGTGGGCGCCTTCGTTCGCGAGCTGGGTGGGTTGTCGGCCGCCAAGGCCAGGCGTCGAGTCGCCCAGGCCGGACTGGACCAGTGGGCCACCGACAACCTGTTGGGCTACCTCGACGAGCAACGTGAGGCCATCGCCCAGCTGCCCACCGACCGGACCATCGTCGTCGAACGGTTCCGCGACGAACTCGGCGACTGGCGGGTCGTCGTGCACTCGCCGTTCGGCAGCTCGGTGCACGCCCCGTGGGCGCTGGCGGTCTCGGCCCGGATGCGGGAGCGATTCGGGGTCGATGTCCAGGCCATGCACGGCGACGACGGGATCGTGCTGCGGTTGCCGGACTTCGACGGACCGTGGGATCAGTCCGGCGATCATGACGCGCTCACCCCGGACCTGCTGGACCTCGTCCTGCTCGACCCCGACGAGGTGGCCGAGCTGGTCACCGCCCAGGTCGGCGGGTCCGCGCTGTTCGCGGCCCGGTTCCGCGAGTGTGCCGCCCGGGCCCTGCTGCTGCCCCGGCGACGGCCGGACCGGCGCCAAGCGCTCTGGCAGCAGCGACAGCGCGCCTCGCAATTGCTCGAGGTGGCCAGCCAGTTCCCGTCCTTCCCCATCGTCCTGGAAGCGGTCCGGGAATGCGTCCAGGACGTCTACGACGTTCCCGGACTTGCGGCATTGATGCGAGCCGTCCGTGCCCGCGAGGTGACCGCGGTGGCCGTCCAGACGCCGGTGCCGTCCCCGTTCGCCCGGTCACTGCTGTTCGGCTACGTGGCCCAGTACCTCTACGAGGGAGACTCCCCGCTGGCCGAGCGTCGGGCCGCCGCCCTGGCCCTGGACCCGACCCTGCTGGCCGAACTGTTGGGCACCGGGGAGGGTCTCTCGCTGCGCGACCTGCTCGACCCGGCCGCGGTCGCCTCGACCGAGGCGGAACTGCAACGACTGGTGCCCGAACGAGCCGCGCGCGACGTCGAGGACGTCGCAGACCTGGTCCGGGTGCTCGGACCGCTCACCGTCGAGGACGTGCTGCTGCGCTGCGCGAGCAGCGACGCCGACACCGTCGCGTCATGGCTGAACGAGCTGGCCAGGGCTCGGCGGCTCATCCGGGTGCGGATCGGCGGCACTGATCGGTGGGCGGCCGTCGAGGACGCCGGTCGGTTGCGCGACGCCCTCGGGGTGTCGCTACCGGTCGGCGTGCCGCAAGCCTTCCTCGAGCCGGCGGCCGACCCGGTCGGTGACCTCGTGGCCCGGTTCGCCCGCAGCCACGGACCGTTCGGCGTCGGTGCCCTCGCGGCCTGGTCGGGTTTGGGCCCGGCGGTGGTCCGGGAGGCCCTGCGTCGCCTCGTGGCGACCGGACGCATCGTCGAGGGCGATCTGCGACCGGACGGCAGCGCCGATACCGGGGGCCTGGACTACTGCGACGCGGGCGTGTTGCGGACGCTGCGGCGGCGATCGTTGGCCGCTCTGCGGGCCGAGGTCGAGCCGGTCGGCCCGCAGGACTACGCCCGGTTCCTGCCCGCCTGGCAAGGGGTCGGCGGGTCTCTGCGAGGCCCCGACGGGGTGCTGCGAGTCGTCGAGCAGTTGGGCGGAGCCATCCTTCCGGCCAGCGCACTGGAGGGTCTTGTCCTGCCGGCCCGGGTCGCGGCATACCATCCGGCGTGGTTGGACGAGTTGCTCGCCGCCGGGGAGGTCGTCTGGCAGGGGCACGGCTCGCTACCGGGCGACGACGGATGGGTCTCCCTGCACCTGGCGGACCTCGCCCCAGCGACGATGGCCCCGACGGGCCCGTGGGATGAGCTCGGGACCGTTCCCGCCGCCCTCGCCGATGCTCTCGCCGGCGGCGGGGCCTTCTACTTCCGCGCACTCGCTGATGTCGTCACTCAGCGGCTCGGATCGACGACCGACGACGCCGTCCGGGCTGCCCTGTGGGATCTCGTCTGGGGCGGATGGGTCAGCGGCGACACCCTCGCGCCGCTGCGGGCGCTGCTTGCGGGCGGCCGCACTGCTCACCGGCGGCGCCCGGCCGGCTCCGGACGAGCCCGGTATGCCGCCCGCCCCGGGCTGCTCGGTCGTGGCGGCCGGGCGCCGGGACGGGCACCGCTCGGTTCGCCGACCGCCCCGGACGTCGTGGGTCGCTGGGCCCTGTTGCCGACCCGCGAGGCCGACGCGACGATCACGGCATACACCCGGGCCGAGGTATTGCTGGACCGCTACGGCGTCCTCACCCGAGGGTCGGTGACCGCCGAGGACGTTCCCGGCGGGTTCGCCGGGGTCTACCGGGTGCTTGCGGCGGCCGAGGAGTCCGGACGGGTCCGCCGCGGCTACTTCGTCGAGGGCCTCGGCGCCGCGCAGTTCGGCTCGACCGGAGCGGTCGACCGATTGCGGGCGGGCGTGCGGCCGCTGGGTGTGTCCGCGCCCGACGTCTCGCGGGCCCTCGTGCTAGCTGCTTGCGACCCGGCCAACCCCTACGGGGCCGCGCTCCCCTGGCCAGGCCGCGGACCGGCCGAGGACGGCGGGCGCGGTCATCAACCGGCCCGCAAAGCTGGCGCCCTCGTCGTGCTCGTCGAGGGTGCCCTGGTGCTCTACGTCGAACGCGGCGGCCGATCTCTGCTCACCTGGAGCGAGGATCCCAGTCACCTGCAGGCGGCCGCCGACGCCCTTGCCCTGGCCGTCCGGGAGGGCGCCTTGGGCAAGCTCACCGTGGAGCGCACCGACGGTGCCCCAGTGCTCGGCTCGGACCACGCGTTGGCCCAGGCCTTGGCCGCGGCCGGCTTTCACACCACCCCGCGCGGACTGCGGCTGCGCCGATGACCGGGTGGCTCACGCGTGCCTGAGGGAGACACCGTCTGGCGCACGGCTCGTCGCCTCGACGAGGCGCTGGCCGGCGCAGTGCTCACCCGAGCGGAACTCAGATGGCCGACGCTCGCTGCGGCCGAGCTGAGCGGGGCTCGCACGATCGAGATCCGCTCCCGCGGAAAGCACCTGTTGCATCGCCTCGACTCCGGGCTCACCCTGCATTCGCATCTGAGGATGGATGGGCAGTGGCGGATCGAGGCGACCGCGGCGCTGACCGCCCGCAGGCTGGCCGATGACGACCTGCGCGCGGTCCTGGGCACCGCGACCTGGACCGCCCTCGGGCTACGGCTGGGCATGCTCGACCTCGTGCCCAGCTCGCAGGAGCACGTCCTGGTCGGCCACCTCGGTCCGGACGTGCTCGGCGAGGACTGGGACCCCGTGCGGGCCACCGACAACCTGGCCCGGGCCACCGGGACCGTCGGTGCCGCGCTGCTCGACCAACGCACCCTCGCCGGCGTCGGGACGATGTATGCCGCGGAGTCCCTCTTCCTCGAACGCCTCCCGCCGTGGAGTGCGCCCGCCGACCTCGCCCGGCCGACGATCGGCGCCCTGGTCGACCGCGTCCACCGGCTGCTCGACACCGGTCGTCAGCGCGCCGTCCCGTCGACCACCGGCAGCACCCGGCGGGCAGAGACGACCTACGTGCACGGCCGGTCCGGGCAAGCCTGCCGCCGCTGCGGCACGCTCGTGCGGGTCGCGACGATCGGTGCGGCGCCGCACGATCGGGCGATGTTCTACTGCCCGGGCTGTCAGGGCGGGCTCGGGCCTACCGACGAGGGGCGTCCGCAGCGCCCACTCGGGCTCAGGGCTGGCGGTCCCCCGCCGCAGACATCACCAGGCCGGGGCCGACGGGCACCCGGATGACGCCGGGACCGTAGCTCGGTCCACCACCGTAGGGCGACTCTGCCGCCCACCACGCGGCGTCGAGGTCGCTCACCGCACTCGTGCCCACGGCCGCCACGAGCGAGGCGGCCGCAGCAACCCCGATGTGTGACTCCATCATCGAGCCGACCATGGTGCCCAGCCCGCCAGCAGCGGCCCGGACGAGCAACCGCGCCCCGGTGAGCGGGCCACCGCACTTGGCGAGCTTGACATTCACCCCATCAGCGGCGCCGAGGCTCAGGATCCGGTCCAGGTCTCGCATGCCGTACACGGCCTCGTCGGCCATGATTGGCAGGCCCACCCGAGACCGCACCCGGGCCAGCCCCTCGACGTCGTCCGCCGCGACCGGTTGTTCGACGAACTCCACCCCCAGTCCGGCGTCGTCCAGGGCCCGGATCACGTCGACGGCCTCGTCACGGGACCAGCCCTGGTTCGCGTCCACCCGGATCCCGACGTCCGGCCCGACGGCCTCGCGAACCGCCCGGACCCGGGCGACGTCGGTGGCGGCGTCCGTTCCGACCTTGAGCTTGAGCCGGTCGAAGCCCTCCTGCACCCTTGATCGGGCGTGCCCCGCCAAGAGGTCTGGGCTGCCGGCCGAGATGGTGACGTCGGTCGGGATCTCCCACCGGTCGGCACCGGCGACCGGCGGGACGGCCGGGGCGGGTAGTCCGGCCGCGCCGGCGACGAGGTGGGCCAGCGGCATACCGGCGGTGCGGGCCACGGCGTCCAAGAGGGCGGTCTCCGCCGCCGCCTTCGCCCCGAAGTTGCGCACGCACGACCCAGCCAGCCGGTCGGCCAGGTGCTCCCAGTCGTCGCTGTCGGCCCCCTCGAGCACCGGGCCCAGCACCTGGTCGACGCAGGCCCCGGCACCGACGACCGACTCCCCGGTCACCGCCCAGACCTGGGGAGCCTCACCGAATCCGCAGGTCCCGTCGGACAGGTGCACGCTCACGAGCAGGGTGTCGATCGTCGCGGTTCGACGCAGCGCGGTCACGAACGGGGTGTGCAACGGGATGCACACGGCCCGGGCCCGGACCGCGAGGATGCGCGCCATGAGGCCTCCGAGTGCCGCGCTTGGCGTTCAGGCGGCCGAGGCGGAGACGTCGCTGCGTGCCGGGACCGGCAGGACGACCGGGGCGCTGATCGCTTCGGCCTGGGCCACCCGGACCGATAGCTCCCGCAGCAGCGCCGACAGCGGCAGCCCGAGAGCCTCGCAGATCGACCCGAGCAGTTCCGAGGAGGCTTCCTTCTCGCCCCGCTCGATCTCGCTGAGGTATCCCAGCGACACGGCGGCAGCGGCGGAGACGTCACGCAGGCTGCGCTTCTGGGCTCGCCGTTCCTCGCGCAGCACGTCTCCGAGCTCGCGGCGCATGAGCACCATGTCGCCTCCTTTCGCGGGCCGATCCAATCCCTGAGGGTCTCACCTTACGCGAGAGCAGACCCCACACGAGCGCAGGAAACGCACACCTTGGGCGCGTCAACGCTCGACGTCAACTCAGTATGCCGCCGCCCACCGTCAGGTCGCTGCCTCGCCGAGTTCGCGGTGGAGCAGTTCGAGGGCCTCCTCGACGACCGCGCCCCGAATCTGCGCCCGGTCCCCGAGTAGGTGCAGCTTCCGCACGACCGGTGGGCGACCGGCCCGGGCGACCCCCACGTAGGCGGTGCCCACCGGCTTACCCTCAGCCGGGTCGGGACCGGCGACACCGGTCGTCGAGACCCCCCAGTCGGCGCCGAGGACTCGGCATACTCCGGTGGCCATGGCCGCCGCCACGTCCGGGTCGACGGCACCCCGGGCGGCGAGTAGGTCGGCCGGGACGCCCAAGACCAGGGTCTTGACCTCGGTGGCGTAGGCGATCACTCCGCCGCGCAGCGCCCGGGACGCACCCGGCACGTCCACGAGCCGGGAGGTGAGTGCTCCGCCGGTGAGCGATTCGGCGCAGCCCAGGGTTTCGCCGCGCAGGGCGAGCTCGGCCAGGACCTCGGTGGCCCTCACGACCGCGGCTCCCCGCGGGCCGCTCGCGCCGCGGCCCTGGCGGCCCGCTTGGCCACCGCGCGCGGACTCGTCTGACGCAGGCGGTGGGCCTGGACGAGGTAGTCCAGCCCGGTTACCACGGTGAGCGCCACCGCCACCCCCAGGACCACGTATGCCGTCCAGCGCCAGACCTGCACCCCGGGCAATACCCACGTGGGCAGGACGAGCAGGGACAGGGCCACCGCCTGGGCGAATGTCTTGACCTTGCCGCCGCGTCCGGCCGGCATGACTCCGTGGCGGATTACCACGAATCGAACCACGGTCACCCCGATCTCCCGAGCGAGCACGAGCGCGGTGACCCACCACGGCACCAGGCCGATGATGGACAGCCCCACGAAGGCCATGCCCAGCAGCGCCTTGTCCGCGATCGGGTCGAGGATCTTGCCGACGTCGGTGACCAGGCCACGAGATCGGGCCAGTTCTCCGTCGATCCGGTCGGTGATCATCGCGACGAGGAAGACCGCCAACGCGGCGAACCGCTGGCCGGGGTTGGCCCCGGACTCGGCCAACAGCATGCCGCCGAACACCGGGACGAGCAGGATCCGCAGCACGGTGAGCGCGTTGGGCAGGTTCCACGGACTGGCGTCATGGGAGGGCTGGGCCATCGGGTCCGGTGGCCCGGTCATCGGGCGGGGTGGTACGGGTTCCCTCACCGGATCTCCCCCAGCAGGTCGACGCCCTCGGAGCCGGTGACCTCGGCTTCGACGAGGTCACCGATCCGCGCCGTCCCGGACCAGCCGGAGGCCGGCACCGTCAACCGGGTGGTGCCGTCGACGTCCGGGCCCTGGATCTCCGCCCGGCCGACCAAGCTGCCGTCGTCGTCGATCTCCTCGACGAGGACGGTCACCCGCTCGCCCACCCGTTCCTCGGCTCGCTGTGCGGTGAGTTGCTCGACGAGATCGGTCACCTGGGCGACGCGAGCCGCGATGACCTCTTCGGCGAGTTTGCCGTCCAGTCCGGCGGCCTCCGTCCCGTCCTCGTCGGAGTAGCCGAAGACCCCGACGACGTCCAGCCGGGCCATCGCCAGGAACAACTCCAGCTGGCCCAGGTCGGCCTCGGTCTCGCCCGGGAACCCGACGATGACGTTGGTGCGAACCCCGGCGGTCGGGGTGGCCGCCCGGATCCGAGCGAGGAGGTCAAGGAAGGCGTCGGTCCCGCCGAAGCGGCGCATCCGGCGCAGCAGCGCCGGCGAGGAGTGTTGAAAGGAGATGTCGTAGTAGGGAACGACCCCGGCGGTGGTGGCCATCGCCTCCAGCAGGCCCGGGCGGATCTCGGCTGGCTGCAGATAGGACACCCGGACCCGGTCCAAGCCGTCAACCGCGGCCAGCTGCGGCAACAGGCGCTCCAGTGCCGAGATGTCCCCGAGGTCCTTGCCATAGGAGGTCGAGTTCTCGCTCACCAGCAGGACCTCACGGACGCCCTGCTCGGCCAGCCAGCGGGCTTCCGCGAGCACGTCCGCCGGGGGGCGCGAGACGAACGACCCACGGAACGCCGGGATCGCGCAGAAGGCGCACCGGCGGTCGCAGCCGCTGGCGATCTTCAACGGCGCCCAGGGCCGGTCGGCCAGCAGTGCCCGGTATGCCGCGTGCCCGGGCAGCGCGTCGACGGTCACCTCTGCGGGCCGGGACACGGGGGTGACCGGCAGCATCCGGCGCCGGTCGCCCGGGACGTGCGAGGGCACGTGCCCCCCGCCGAGCAGGGCCTGCAGGTGGCCCGAGAGAGCGGCATACGAGTCGAAACCCAGGACCGCGTCCGCCTCGGGGAGCTGGTCGGCGAGCTCCTGACCGTAGCGCTCGGCGAGGCAGCCGACCGCGACGACCTTGCGGGTCCGGTTCCGTCCGTCCTTGAGATCGGCGGCCTCCAGCAGCGCGTCGATCGAGTCCTTCTTGGCCGATTCGACGAAACCACAGGTGTTCACCAGGGCGACATCGGCGTCGGCGGGGTCGTCGACCAGGGACCAGCCATCGGCGGCCAGCCGCCCCGCGAGCTCTTCCGAGTCGACCTCGTTGCGTGTGCAGCCGAGGGTCACGAGCGCGACACGTCGGCTCGGGGTCGGCGGGGTCATGCCGCAACTCTAGACGGGTGTGGTTGTCTGTCTCGGTGGCCACGACGACCGAGGGCATGTCCCG
>CAZNLX010000010.1:15554-19725 GCA_964573925.1 uncultured Intrasporangiaceae bacterium | reverse complement strand
GCGATGTCGTCATCACTGACGCCTTGCCTCCCTACACCACCTACAACCCGACGTGTACTGCCGCCTTAAACAACAATGCGGCCACGACGACCATCCTGCCGGTCAACGTCCAACCGAACATCGACATCAACGGTGCCGCAGCCCCGGGTTGGACCCTGCTCACCTACCAACTCGGTGATCTGCCGGTCAACCAGGCCATCCCGCGGATTCGGATCTGCACCGACACCGATCCGCTGGCGCCCAATGGCACGGACGTCGTCAACTGGGGCCGGATCACCGCGACCGACGACATCACCGCCCTGGCCCAGCGCCAGGACGACCACACGATCCGGCTCGAGCAGAACGGCTCGATGCAGATCAGCAAGGCCGTCGACCGGCGCCTCGACCCGCTCAACGACAGCCAGGTCTATACCGTCGAATACGCGAACTTCGCCGGGGCGTTCACGATCAACCCGCCGACCGTCATCGACGTCTTCCCCTGGAACGGCGACACCCTGGGCACGCTCTCCGAGCGGGACCCCGCGTCCGGTTACCACGGCTCTCTCACCCTGACAGCGGTCCCCACCGTCACCTGGAAGAACGGTTCGGTCCCCACCGCGAGCGACCCGTATGCCGCGATTGGCACCTTCTACTACACGAAGGACGCCAGCTCGACGGTCAACTACAACCCTGACGCCAACACATCCAGCTGGTGTGCGACGAGCGATGGCGGCACCACGTGGACACCGCAGGCGCCGGCTGTGGCCGCCGACTGCCCGACCTCGTTTGCCCAGGTCACCGCCTTCAAGTTCGTCTCCAATTACGCCCTGGACACCGACGGCCAGCCGCGTCAGGGCCAGAAGATCACGTTCACCTTGCAAGCCACGGGCAACCTCCCCGCCGACCACTACACCAACCGGGCGACCGTCGACTCGAGCTCGCTACCGCCGGCGCAGTTCCTGCGCTCGAACAACGTCATCGTCCAGGTGCCCTCGTACAACCTCGGCGACCTTGTTTTCGGCGACCTCAACCGCAACGGCACCTACGAGGCGGCCGCGGATGTCCGCGCGCCGGCTGGGGTCGTCGTCGACCTCTACATGGCCGGCCAGACCCCCGGCGCCGACGCTCCCTATCGGACGACGACGACCAACGCCCAGGGCCGCTACCAGTTCACCCTGCTCGGTGACGGGGACTACTTCGTCGTCATCCCGGCGAGCCAGTTCGCCACGGGCGGCCCGCTCGCCAGTTGGGTCCTCGACCCGGCCGGGCTGCAGACCGACCCCAACACCAACGTCAACGACACCGGCGACCACCATGCGATCGGGCTGACCTCGGGGACGGTGGCGGACGGCATACGCTCTGCCGGGACCATCACGCTGTCGGCGACTGTGTCCGCGAACCCGCTCGTGGCCCCCACCGGGGACGAGCCGCTCGGCGACAACACCGGCAACCTGCCCTCGAGTGTCGGGGACGACTTCACCAACTACACCCTCGACCTGGGTCTCATCCCGCCGTCGAACCCGTCTGTCGTGCTGAAGAAGTTCACCAACGGTCAGGATGCGGACACAACCACCGGGCCCAACATCCCGGTCGGCGGCGCCGTGACCTGGCGCTACGAACTGCACAACACCGGTGACCGGTCCATGGTCGGCGTGAGCATCACTGACGACGCCGGGACGGCCGGCGACACCTCTGACGACTGGACGATGTCCAAGACCTCCGGCTACATCTCCGGCGACACGGACAACGACGGCGCCCTCGACCTCACCGAGGTGTGGATCTTCCAGCACACCGGGGTCGCCGTGGCCGGCCAATACGGCAATCTCGCCGCAGTCTCCGCGCAGGCCGCCGACAACGCCAACCAGCCGATCGCCGCGTTGGGGACCTTCACCGATGACGACCCCTCGCACTACTGGGGCCTGACCAGCGGTCTGACGATGAAGAAGTACACCAACGGGCTCGACGCGGACACGGTGACCGGGCCGCTGGTGGCCATCGGGTCGACGGTCACCTGGACCTATGTCGTGAGCAACACCGGCAATACGCCGTTGACGGTCACCGTCACCGACGACCAGATCGCCGCCGACAACACCATCTCGTGCGGTCAGGGGACCGACAACATCGCGATCATCCCGGCAGGTGGCTCGGTCACCTGCACGGTCACCGGCAGCGCGGTCGCCGGCCAGTACGCCAACACGGGCTCGGCGAGTGCCACGGCTCCGGCGACGTATGCCGCGGATGGCACCCTTGTGCCCGGCGCCCCCATCACCGCGTCGGACCCGTCGCACTACTTCGGGTCCGACCCGAAGATCACCGTGGTCAAGAAGATCAACGGTGACGACGCGAACACCGCGCCTGGCGTCCGGGCCACGACACCGGGCACCCTCACGGTGACCTTCATCGTGACGAACTCCGGCAACGTCACCCTCGACCCGGTGACGGTGACTGATTCCGACATCGCCGCAGACGAGATCGTCTGCCCGAAGACAGTGCTGGTTGCGGGCGCATCGATGACCTGCTTGGCGACCTACCCGGCCCCTGCAGCAGGCGTCCAACACACGGACACCGCCACAGCGACCGGAAAGCCGCCGGTGCTCGCCGACGGCACGCGCCAAGACGATGTGTCCGACACGGACGATGCGAACGCCTGGGGTGATCCCAAGCCCGAGATCACCATCACGAAGTACCTCAACGGTCTGGATGCCAACACCGCGCCTGGACCGCAAATCGTCACCGGCGACACGGTGAACGTGTCCTTCCTCGTCACCAACTCGGGGAACACTCGCCTTGACTCGGTGACGGTGACCGACTCGGTCGTGGCATCCGCGTCGATCTCGTGCCCGAAGACGTCCTTGGCCATCGGTGAGTCGATGACCTGCACGGGCACCTTCATTGCGCCCGCTCCGCTGACCCAGCACACCAACACCGGGAGGGTGGAAGGGACTCCGGTCCTCGCCGATGGCAGCACGATGACCGACCTCGCCACCGGACAGCCCGTCCCCGTCGTTCGGGACACTGACCCTGCTTACGCGCAGGCCGTGCAGCCGGGTATGTACGTGGTGAAGAAGATCAACGGCCAGGACGCCAACGCCGCGCCAGGGGCACGGGTCGTCCAGGGGTCCACGATGACGGTGACCTTCACCGTCTTCAACAACGGGTCGACCCTGCTCACCAACGTCGCGGTGACCGACGACATCATCCCCGGGCCGATCACCTGCGCGGCCTCCGAGTTGGCGGTGGGTGAGTCGACCGAGTGCACGAGCACCTACCCCGCTCCTGCGCCCGGTGTGCAGCACGTCAACACTGCCATGGCGACGGCGGTCCCGATCGTCAACGGCGCTGAGCAGAGCTCGATCACCGACACCGACCCGGCCCATGCAGTCGTCGCTGCGCCGGCGATCATCGTGGTCAAGCGCATCGACGGGGCGGACGCCAACACCCTCGACGTGGCAGCAGTCACGAGCGCAGGGTCGACCATGGCCGTTACGTTCGGTGTGACAAACACGGGAAACACGACCTTGGTCAACGTGAGCGTCGTCGATGACGTCATCCCCGCCACGGCCATCTCGTGCCCGAAGACGGTGCTCGCTGCAGGGGAGTCCATGACGTGCACCGCACAGTGGGCGGCTCCCGCGGCGGGTCAACTGCACCTCGACACAGTCAGGGTGTCCGGCACGCCAACGCAGGATGACGGACAACCGATCATCGACCCGGCGACCGGCAGCGGCATGCCACCGGTCACCGACGACGACCCGGCATATGCCGTGACTCCCGCGCGCCCGGCGATCACCGTCGTCAAGACCATCAACGGCGACGACGCCAACACTGCTCCTGGCGTTGCCGTCCCGGCGGGTTCGACGATGAACGTCACCTTCGTGGTGACCAACACCGGGGACGTGCGTCTGAACCCGGTGACGGTGACCGACACGGACGCGACGGCGATCACGTGCTTCGCGAGTGCGCTGGCGCCTGGAGCGTCGACCGTCTGCACGGCATCGTTGCCGGCGCCGACGGGCGGCGGATCCCACATGGATACGGCCACGGCAGTCGGTGTCCCGGTCCAGGCGGACGGGACGACGCCGGCGCTCGGCGAAGCCGGAGTCCCCCTGGATCCGGTGTCGGACACTGATGATGCTCATGCGTACGCTCCGGCGTCGGCTGGGGTGTCGGTTGTGAAGTCGTTGAATGGTGA
>CAZNLX010000010.1:4903-15454 GCA_964573925.1 uncultured Intrasporangiaceae bacterium | reverse complement strand
CGTTGGCTGATGGGACGACTGCGGCGTTGGGTGCCGATGGTCAGCCGTTGCCGGCGCCGTCGGATGATGACCCGGCGTACGCGTTCGCTCCGGCTCATCCGGCGATGACGGTCGAGAAGACGCTCAACGACAGCTCAACCAGCCACGCCGCACCTGGAGTGTCGGTCGAGGCCGAGAGCACCGTCACGGTCTCCGTCGTGGTGACCAACACGGGCGACGTCACACTGACCGGGCTCGTGGCATCGGACGCCACGGTGGTTGGCGGCGCGCTGACCTGCGCGGTGCCCACGCTGGCCCCGGCGGCCTCGACCACCTGCACGGGCACGCTTGTCGCTCCCGAGCCGGGTGGCGCACACACCGACACCGTGTCGGTGACCGGCACGCCAGTCCTGGCTGATGGCCAGACCCCGGCGTTGGGACCGGATGGGCAGCCGCTGACGCCGCTCACGGTGACGGACACGGCATACGCGTATGCCCCCGCCCACCCTGGGATCGTCGTCGAGAAGTTCATCAACGAGGATGAGGCGTCCGGCAGTGCTCCAGGCGTCCTCGTCGGTGCCGAGAGCGAGATGCTCCTCACGTTCATCGTGACGAACACCGGTGATGTCGCACTTGACGGCGTTACCGTGGCCGACGACGCGTTCGGTGGTGGTGTCGTGTGCGGCTACGAGGGCGTCCTGGCCCCCGGCGAATCCGGCCAGTGCACCATGTCCTTGACCGGACCGTTGCCCGGTGGAACGCACGTCGACACGGTCACCGCTACCGGAACCCCGGTGCTGGGTGACGGGACGACTCCGGCCCTCGGCCCGGACGGCCAGCCGCTGACCCCCGTGACGGCGACGGACACGGCATACGCCTATGCCGGGGCCCACCCGGGTGTCGCCGTCGTCAAGCGGATCAACGGACACGACGCGGCGAGCGCTCCGGGCATCTCGGTGCCCGAGGGGTCGACGATGACGATCACCTTCGAGGTGACCAACACCGGCGACGTTCGGCTTGACCCGGTGAACGTCACGGACACCACCGTGTCCGGGATCCAATGCCCGAAGTCGGGCCTCGACCCCGGTGAGATCATGACGTGCACGGCGACCCTGGCGGCCCCCGCCGTGGGTTCCCAGCACACGAACACGGTGACCGTCACCGGCACTCCGGTGCTGCCCGACGGGACACCCGCACTCGGAGACGACGGCACGCCGGTCGCGGCGCCCACGGCGACCGACACGGCATACGCCGTCTCCACCAAGACCCCGCTGCCGGACACGGGCACCCCCATTGCCCCGTTGTTCGTCGGTGGTCTCGGGCTCTTCATCCTCGGCATGCTGCTGCTCCTGGCGTCCCCGCGCCGCAGGAGCGCCCGCGGCACCGAGGGGTGAGCTCGATGTCGGCCAGGCCGTGTCCCCGCAGACGCACGGCTGGGCCGACCCCCCGGCCCACCCACCCCTGGGCCACGGCGCCCGGCCGAGCCATCGGCCGGGCGCTCGAGTGGGGCTCAGGTGTCGGCTCAGGGTGACGGCTCGGGCCGGGCAGCGAGATGGCATTGACCGAGCCGGTAGGCTGCCGCCCAGCCGAATCTTCGACGAATAGGTAAGGACGATCCATGGGTTCTGTGATCAAGAAGCGCCGCAAGCGGATGGCCAAGAAGAAGCACCGCAAGTTGCTGCGCAAGACGCGTCACCAGCGTCGCAACCGCAAGTAGTCGCGGCATACGCCTCGCGGGCGGCCCCACCTTCCGGGTGGTGGCCGCCCGTCGTCGTTGCCAGGCGCGCGGCTCGCTCGTCCCTTCGCACACGAACCGCGGGTATGCCGCGGGTTCCTGAAGCTTCGCATCGGCTACCGATGCGTAGGATTGGACCCGGTGGCTCGGGCCACCGCAAGGTCCACCGGAAGGGAGCGCCGTGTCCAACGTCGTCCTGGTGACCGGTGTGTCCCGATATCTCGGCGGCAGGTTCGCCACGGCGCTGTCCAAGGACAGTGGCATCGAGCGGATCATCGGTATCGATGTCGTGCCGCCGCCGCACTCGATCGGCCGCGCAGAATTCGTCCGCGCGGACATCCGCAATCCGATGATCGGGCGGATCATCACCCAGGCGAAGGTCGACACCGTCGTCCACATGAATGTTCTGGCGACGCCTACGGCGGCCGGGGGGCGGGTCTCTCAGAAGGAAATCAACGTCATCGGGACGATGCAGTTGCTTGCGGCGTGCCAGAAGGCCACATCCGTAAAGCGGCTCGTGGTCAAGTCCACCGCGGCGGTCTACGGCAGTTCGTCACGGGATCCCGCGCTCTTCACCGAGGACACCGGTCCCAAGACGATGCCCACGAGCGGCTTCGGCAAAGACTCGGTCGAGGTCGAGGGCTACGTTCGCGGCTTCTCTCGGCGTCGGCCCGACGCCGAGATCACCCTCCTGCGGTTCGCCAACGTCATCGGCCCGGGGATCAAGACGGCGATGACCGACTACTTCTCCCTGCCGGTCCTGCCGGTTCCACTGGGTTTCGACGCCCGTTTGCAGTTTGTCCACGAGGATGACGCCACGGCCGCGATGCTGCTCGCGGTGAGGGGCCCTTCCGTTCAGATTGTGAACGTCGCCGGTGACGGCATCATCACCGTCTCACAGGCTGCCGCCATGGTTGGCCGTCCCATCGTCCCGGTGCCCTTCGGAACGGCATACCTCGGGTCCCTGGTGCGGCGAGCCGGTCTTGCGGACTTCTCTACCGACCAACTGTCCTTCCTCTCCTACGGACGGGGCCTGGACACGACGAGGATGCGCGAGGTCATGAAGTTCACACCCCGATACAGCACCCGAGAGGCCTTCCTCGACTTCGCCGACCATGTGCCCCCCATAGTTCCGGGCGCCGATGCCGCAGCGACCCTCGTGGGTCGCTCGGCCTCCGGCGCGCTGCAGGCGATCGGCGGTCTCGCCGGAGCATTCGGTCGGATCCGACAGGCGGTCGGATGATGCCCCCGGCCACCCGGGACGCTTTCGCGGCCGGTGCCGCACGTGCTGCCGGTGAGCGCCGCAAGCGCGCGAACACCCCTCTGGTCACCGACACCGGTGGTATGCCGCCCACAGACGCCGCGGTCGCGCGCTCCCGGCCGCATCGGCCCGTCCCGCAGGTCACCCCCACCGCCCCTGCCTCCGCAACCACGGTGGATGCCGTGGCGCGCGAGCGTCGGCCCCGGCCGGTCCTGGCTGGTTTGACCAGCGTCGGTGAGGCAACCGTGACGCAACTGCCGACATCGCGATCGGCGGACCTTCGTAGCCCGTCCGCTCGGCTGGGTATCCCCACGCGGTCCCGGCGCCGGGTCGAGTCGACGTCGGCGCCCTCGGGCTCGAACGAGGGAGCAAGCCCCGACATGGGCCGCGCCGTGGCCACGACCTCGGATGTCCTCGAGGTGTCCGACGCCCCGGTGTCAGCGACTCGTCGCGCCAGCGCCGAGGCGAACGGGGAAGGCGCGGCGGCGACCCGCTCCGCAGCCGCTCCGGTCCTGCCGGGCGACCCGAACCGGACGGATGGGCCAGCCCGCCGGGCTGGGACGCGCTCGCGGGGCGACCGGACCGGCACGGCATACCGATCCCGTCCTCGAGCCGGGCAGCCGGTAGACATCTCGGATTCCCTGCTTGCCTCGGCGCTGACCCAGCAGGAGCTCACTCCTGACATCGAGGACATCGTCGCCGCGATCATCGGGGTTCTCCGGACCATCGCCGCCGCGTCAGGGCTGGGGGCGGACGAAGTCGAGCAGACGGTGGCCCGGACGCTGGCGTTCCTGCGGCGCCGGCTCACGGGCGACTACGTCGTCGACGACTTCGGCCTGGACCCCGACTACATCGAGAGCATCTTCCTGCCGATCATGCGGGTCCTTTACCGGCAATGGTTCCGGGTGGAGGTCAGGGGGATCGAGAACATCCCTGCTGAGGGCTCGGCGCTCATCGTCGCCAACCATTCCGGCACGATCGCCCTTGACTCGCACATGATGCAGGTGGCGATCCACGACGAGCACCCCTCCCGGCGGCACCTCCGCTTGCTCGGTGCAGATCTCGTCTTCAACACCCCGGTCATGGGGGCGCTGGCTCGCAAACAAGGTGCCACGTTGGCCGCCAACCCGGATGCCGAACGGTTGCTGTCCGGTGGCGAGATCGTCGGGGTGTTCCCCGAAGGGTTCAAGGGGGTCGGCAAGCCGTTCAGCGAGCGCTACAAGCTTCAGCGGTTCGGGCGCGGCGGCTTCGTCAGCGCGGCCGTGCGCACCGGGGCACCGATCATCCCGTGCTCGATCATCGGAGCCGAAGAAACCTACCCCCTGCTCGGCGACATCAAGGTGCTAGCCCGCCTGTTCGGAGCCCCGTACTTCCCGTTGACCCCGACCTGGCCGTGGCTCGGTCCGCTCGGACTGGTCCCGCTGCCGTCGAAGTGGATCATGGAGTTCGGCGAACCGGTCGAGACCGCTCGCCACGGAGCGGCAGGTGCCGATGACCCCATGCTCGTCTTCGACCTCACCGATCAGGTGCGCGAGACGATCCAGCAGACGCTCTACTCGCTACTCATGCAGCGGCGGTCGGTGTTCTCCTGAGCCCATTCGAGAACGCACTGCCGCCGTGGTTGCGCCGTTCTAGGCGCGACCCCAGCGTCAACCCTGACCGGTCGGCTGACGATCCCCGGGTGGTGCTCGTCAGCCGGTCGGGATGTCACTTGTGCGACGACGCCGAGCTGGTTGTCGCACAGGTATGCGCTGAGCTGGGGGTCGGCTGGACCAAGCAACTCGTGGACGACGATCCGCAGCTGCGCGACCGCTGGGGCGATCGGGTCCCGGTCACCCTCGTCGACGGCCGAGCGCACGACGTCTACACGGTGTCCGAGGACCGGCTCCGCGCCGCGCTGCGGCGCTGACGGGATGTCCCGCGGGCGGCACAGGCTTCGCGCGGGACCGTGCAAAACGCGCGAGAGCTGGCCGAATTCACTTGGCAACCAGTCGGTTTCGAACCTCCTCTCGGGTGATGGACGGTACTTTGTGCATTCCTTCACAAACCCCTACATTGTTGGGAGAGGCCCGCGCCGTCGCTCGCCCTGCGCGACGGGATACGGTGCGCAGGAAGGAGCCGGTGACCGCCATGATGGGCAGGCCCTTTCCTCCGCGCGACATCCCGGCGGCGACCGTAGCGCGGCTACCCGTCTACCTGCGGGCCCTGCAGGACGCGGCGGAGCAAGGCATCTCCCGGGTGTCCTCCGGACAGTTGTCGGCGCGCGCAGGGGTGCGGCCGACCCAATTGCGCAAGGATCTGAGCCATCTCGGCTCGCACGGTGTTCGCGGTGTCGGCTACGACGTCGCTCGACTCATCGGGGAGTTGAGCAACGCCCTAGGCGCCGACCGGAGTTGGCCGGTGGCCGTGGTCGGCATGGGCAACCTCGGGCGCGCGCTGGCCGCTCACTCCGGCTTCGCCACCGAAGGCTTTCACGTCGTCGCGCTCTTCGACCGCGACCCGGCGATCATTGGCGAGGCCGTCGGAGGGCTCACGGTGTCGGCCATGAGTCGGCTGCCCGCGGCGGTCGCCGACCTCAAGATCGCCATCGGGGTCATCGCGACGCCCGCGGCCTCGGCGCAGCAGGTGGCCGACGAACTGGTGGCTGCTGGCGTTCCCGCCGTTCTCAACTTCGCCCGGGTCGCGCTCGTGTTGCCGGCAGGGATCGTTTCCAGGGCAGTGGACCTGGCCACCGAGTTGCACGTCCTGGCTTTCCAGCGCCAGGCCGGGCGGGTGGCCGCCGACGTAGGGAGGGCCGGATGAAGGGACCCGATCTCGCGGGGTGGCCGCGGGGGGACGGTGCGAGTCCCTGGGTGGCCGCCGATGCCCCGGCGCGTCGTGGCGCGGACCTCGGACACCTCACGTCGCCGGGCCTGGCGGCCATTCCCGTCTCCATCGGGCGACGCCCGAATCTGTGGGTGTCCCTGGACCGAGCGCAGACCACGTCGGGGCGAGTGGCCTTCGTCGGTGCGGGGCCGGGCGATCCTGGGCTGATGACTGTGCGGTCGCGCGAATTGCTGGAAGTGGCCGATGTCGTCGTCATCGACGACCTCGGGGAGGACTTCGTGCGCAACTTCACCCGCCGCGACGTCCGCATCCTGCGGGTCCAGCGCCGTTCCGACGTTCCGGCGGCGTTGAGTCCTGGGGGTCCCCCTGCGGTGCCGCCAACACACGACGGGGGTGACTCCCTCACGCAGTTGCTCATCGACGAGGCTCGGGCGCTCGGTGCCGGGAGCCTCATCGTCCGCGTGATGTACGGGGACCCGGTGGCGTTCAACGGACTCGCAGGTGAGGCATTGGCCCTTCGTCGGGCGGGGGTCCCCTTCGATGTCGTGCCCGGCGTGAGTCCGCTGACCGCCGCCCCGGCCTACGCGGGAGTCCCGCTCACGTCGGGCTGTGCCACGTCGGTTCAGGTCGTCCAGGCGGGGCGGGAACCGAACAGTTGGGGGCAGGCGGTCGAGGAGTCGGTCACTGTCGTCGTCGTCGGGGCGCCGCACCGCATCGCAGGCACGCTCGATGCGTTGCGGACGGCCGGCCGGGACCCACAGACGCCGGTGGCGATCATCGAGAGCGGCACGACTACTTTGCAAACCAGCCGGGTCACACCGCTCGTCGATGCGCCGCGTGCCCTTGCGACGACCTCCGGCGAGCTGCCCGTCGTCGCCGTGGTGAGCCATACGGTCGGCCTTCGGGAGGCACTCTCGTGGTTCGAATCCAAGTCCTTGTTCGGCTGGGACGTCTTGATCCCGTGCACGAAGGACCCGGCCGATTCGGTCACTGATCGCTTGGCCGTCCACGGCGCACGCTCGACGATCGTCCCGACGATCGCCGTCGAGTTGCCGCGCACCCCACACCAGATGGAACGCGCCGTCAAGGGCGTGGTGACCGGGCACTACGAATGGGTCGCCTTCACCTGCGCCAACTCAGTGCGCGCGGTGCGCGAGAAGGTCGAGGCGTTCGGCCTTGACGCCCGGGCCTTCGCCGGAGTGCGGGTGGCGGCAGTCGGAGGAATGACCGTGGCGGCTCTGCGCGAGTGGGGAATCCGCCCGGATCTCGTGCCAGCGACCGAGCAGTCCGTGGCCGGACTGCTTTCTGAGTGGCCCGAGTTTGATGACCTCGTCGATCCGATGCGTTCGGTGCTCGTCCCGCGAGCCGATATCTCCACGGATGCCCTCCTGGCAGGGCTGGCCGATCTCGGCTGGGAACCAGAGGACGTCACTGCCTTCCGGACCGTTCGGGCGTCGCCGCCCGCGGCTTCAGTGCGCGAGGCGATCAAGAGCGGGTCGTTCGACGCCGTCATTTTCACCTCGAGCTCGACGGTCCGCAACCTCGTCGGAATCGCCGGCAAGCCGCACGCCCAGACCGTGGTCGCCTGCATCGGCCCGCAAACCGCAGCCACCGCGAGGGAACACGGCCTGCGAGTCGATGTACTCGCCGAGGTGCCCTCGTCGGAGGCGCTCGTCGACGCGCTCGCGGCATACGGGACGATGCTGGCCGTGCGAGCTCGCGAAGCTGGCGTTCGGGTCCGTCGGCCGAGCGAGCGCCGGACCGGCCGCCGGAAAGCGGCAGGCACAGTCTGACTCCAGACGCAAGTATGCCGCCCGCTCGAGTGAGCGAGCGGCATACGGTCCGCCTCGGTGCAGCGCTCAGGCCTTGAGCAACTCGATCTCCAGGGTGATCTGAATCGTGTCGGACACCAGGACGCCGCCTCCTTCGAGGGCCGCATTCCAGGTCAGGCCCCAATCAGAACGGTTGATCGACGTTCTGGCGGAGAACCCGGCCTTGGTGTTGCCCCACGGGTCGGCCTGCACGCCCTCGAACTCGAGGCCGAAGGTCACGGGCCGGGTGACCCCCTTGATCGTGAGTTCGCCGGTCATCGAGTCCTCGGTGACCTCGGTCGAGACGAAGGTGAGCTCGGGATAGGTCTCCACGTCGAAGAAGTCTGCGCTGCGCAGGTGGGCATCGCGGTCGGCCTGGTTCGTCGAGATCGACGTCGCGGCCGCAGCGGCCCGCACCTGCGTGTCGGCGAGCGTGTCGCCGACCTCGACTGTTCCACTCACGTCGGCGAAGCGGCCTCGGACCCGCGCGACCATGAGGTGGCGGGCCGTGAAACCGACTTCGGCGTGGGCGGGGTCAACGGTCCAGGTGCCCTTGGTGAGGCCGGGGAAGGCAGTCATGAAGAAGTCCTCTCGAGTCGTCATCGGTCTGATGTCCAGGGAACAATGTTGAATGTTCAAGTATTCCCGAAGGATTATGCTGGGTGTACCGAGCCGGGGAGGGTGCACCCAGCCGCCGTACCACCGGTCCCACCGACCCCGAATGTCCCCATGGCCCTCACACCTGAGCCCACGTGGTTGAGCCAACCTGAACAGCGTGCCTGGCGTGCCTACCTTCGCGGTGGTCGGCTCCTCATGGAAGCGCTCGACCGCGGCCTGACCGCGCACGGCCTGAGCTTGTCGGAGTACGAAATCATCTCGATGCTCTCTGAGATGTCCGGGATGACGATGCGGATGTCCGAACTGGCCGACTTGGTCGTCCAGTCCCGAAGCCGCCTCACCCACACGGCCACTCGCCTCGAGAGGCGCGGCTGGGTGCTCCGTGAGCCGTGTGCTGGGGATCGGCGCGGAGTTCTGCTCACCCTCACCGACGCCGGCCTGCAGAAGGTCCGGCAGATCGCCCCGGTGCACGTCGAGCAGGTCCGTACCCACCTGGTCGACCAGTTGGACCACTCCGAGTTCCTCGCCCTCGGGGCGGCAATGGCCAGGGTCGCCGGGGGCCTCGCCCACGAGCCGGACGGGTCAGGCGGCGAGCTAGGGGAGGACGTCGGCGACGGCTGACAGGGCGTTGACCCACCCGTCCGCAGTCGTGTGCGACGTTTCCCACCGGGGCGACCCGTTCCCGGCAGTGCTGGAAGAATGGGCCCATGTCCACACCGGAGTCGACCGTCGTCCACCTGATGCGCCACGGCGAGGTCCACAATCCTGAGGGAGTTCTCTACGGCCGACTGCCGGGCTACCACCTGTCTGACCTCGGGCGGGCCATGGCGCACGAGGTCGCCGAGCACCTCGCCGCGCACGATGTCGTCCACGTCGTCGCCTCTCCCCTCGAGCGCGCCATCGAGACGGCCTGGCCGGTGGCCGACAGCCACGGCCTGGGCGTGCACGTCGACGGTCGGCTCATCGAAGCTGGCAACTTCTTCGAGGGCAAGGTCGTCGGAGTTGGCGACGGGGTGCTCAAGCACCCTGAGTACTGGTCAAAGCTGCGCGACCCCTTCACGCCGAGTTGGGGTGAGGCCTACGGCGGGATCGCCGCCCGGATGCTCGGGGCGATCGATGACGCGCGCGCGGCAGCGCGAGGCCACGAGGCGCTCGTGGTGAGCCACCAGCTCCCGGTGTGGATCGCCCGGTGCCGTCTCGAGGGCCGCCGCTTGTGGCACGATCCGCGCAAACGTCAGTGCGCTCTGGCGTCCCTCACGTCGCTGCACTACCTCGGTAACGAGCTCGTGTCGGTCGTATACAGCGAACCGGCAGCCACCCTGGTCCGCGATGCGGCAAAGAAAGCCGGCGCGTGAGCGGGCCGGCTGCCCGGCACCGCCTGGCCCGCCCGCGGCGACGCACCTCGGGTGTCCTCCTCGCGGCTGCCCTCGTCCTGATCGCCGCTGTAACCGGCTGCCAGGGCGATCCCAATTCGCTCGCGGAACAAGCCCGTTCGGGCAACCGCGCCGGATATGCCGCGGGCGACGGTTCCATCGAACAGCTCACTCCGTCCGCCCGCGGACAGGCGTTGACCCTGGAGGGGACGACGGTCGACGGGGGGACCTGGTCACTGGCCAAGGACGGCAAGGACAAGGTGGTCGTGATCAATGTGTGGGGTTCGTGGTGTCCACCGTGCGTTGCCGAGACTCCTGCCCTGCAGGGTGCGTGGGCGGCATACCGGGCGTCCGGGAAGCCGGTCGCCTTCGTCGGGATCGACACCATGGAGTCACCCGAGACCGGGTTGGCGTTCCTGCGGACCAACGGGGTGACCTTTCCGTCGATCAGTGACCAGGCGAGCTCCGGTGCGCCCGTGCTCGCGCTGGCCGGGAAGGCTCCGGCCACGCCGACCACCCTCGTGCTCGACAAGCAGGGCCGGGTGGCCGCCCGGGTGCTCGGACCGGCAACCGAAGTGACCGTACGCACCCTCGTCGACGCGGTCCTGGCCGAGGGATGACCTGGGTGCTCGCCGAGAGCTCGACGATCACGTCCGGAGCACTGCCGTTGGCGGCGCTCGTCGCCGTCCTGGCTGGCCTGGTCTCCTTCGCGTCCCCATGCGTCTTGCCCCTCGTCCCGGGCTTTCTCGGCTATGTCACCGGTCTGTCCGACGTCGCCCTGACCGACCGCCGCAGATCTCGAATGGTGCTCGGCGCGGCGCTGTTCGTGCTGGGGTTCACCGTCGTGTTCATCCTCGGTGCGCTGGCAGTCTCGGCAGCCGGGGCCGCCCTCAGCCGGCATCAGAGCGCGCTCACGCGCGTCGGCGGCGCCGTCGTTGTCCTCATGGC
>CAZNLX010000010.1:0-4893 GCA_964573925.1 uncultured Intrasporangiaceae bacterium | reverse complement strand
TCCTCGGCGTCGGCTCAGGACTGGGCAGTCAGCGCGAGCTGCGCACGCACTGGCGACCGGCCGCCGGTTTGGCGGGGGCACCCCTGCTCGGGGCGGCCTTTGCCGTGGGTTGGACACCGTGCACCGGCCCGACCCTCGGGGCCATCTACGCCCTCGCAGCACCGCTCGCCGGGGACGCCCCGGTTGTCCGGGGAGCCGTGCTCGCGGCGGCATACAGCCTGGGGTTGGGGCTGCCCTTCGTCCTGGCTGCGGCCGGATGGTCGCGGGCCGCCCGTGCCAACGCCTGGTTGCGCCGGCACCAGCGCGTCGTCCAGCTCACGGGTGGAGGACTATTGCTCCTCCTTGGCCTGCTGATGCTCGGCGGGTTCTGGGAGGGCATGATGTCGTGGGTGCGCGCTCATCTGATCTTCGGATTCGAGACCTGGCTGTGAGCGACATCGACTCCCCCGTCCGCTTGCCGTCTCTCGGGCCGGCCGGCTGGGCGCGCTGGACCTGGCGCAACCTCACATCGATGCGCACTGCGCTGTTTCTGCTCCTCCTGTTGTCGATTGCGGCCGTCCCTGGCTCGGTCTTCCCGCAGCGCACTATCGACCCGGGGCGGGTCGCCGACTATCTCGCCGACAACCCGACGATCGGACCGTGGCTAGATCGGCTGGGCTTCTTCAGCGTCTACACCTCCCCGTGGTTCTCGGCGGTCTATCTCTTGCTCGTCGTGTCCCTCATCGGGTGCATCGTTCCGCGGACCCGGCTGCACTGGCATTCGGTGCGGTCGCAGCCTCCACGGGCCCCGATGCATCTCGAGCGGCTGCCCGCCCAGACCAGCCTGCGGTATGCCGCCCCCCCGGAGGACGCATTGTCGGCTGCCACGGCGGCGCTCCGCCGTCGCCGCTACCGGACCCATGCTCACGACTCCGGCTCGGTGAGTGCCGAGTCGGGCTATCTGCGGGAGACCGGCAACCTCGTTTTCCACGTCGCCTTGTGCATCGTCATCCTCGGCGTGGCCGTCGGCCATCTGTGGGGCTGGCGCGGGGACGTCATCGTCCCCGAGGGCCAGACGTTCTCGTCGACCTTGCGCAACTACCACACCTTCTCCAGTGGGGCGATGGTCGACCCGATGAGCGTCCCGCCGTTCTCGATGCGCGTCGATCGCTTCGACGTGCGCTTCGAGGAGGTCGTCGGGGGCACTCAGTTCGGTGCGCCGCGGGGCTTCACGGCATACACGACGACCTCTGAGGGGCCGGGGCAGGCGAGCCGGGAGCAGGTCCTCACGGTGAACGAGCCGGTGACCCTCGGGGGCGCGGACGTCTTCCTGCTGGGCAACGGCTACGCCCCCCTGATCACCGTTCGGGACGCGGCGGGGCTGGTGCTGTACCGCCAGGCGACCCCATTCCTTGCTCAGGACAACTTCTACACCTCTGTCGGCGCGGTCAAGGTTCCCGCCGCATCCCCCCAGATGCTCGGCTTCTCTGGCTTCTTCCTGCCGACCGCCGACCCGGCGCTGGCCAACGGACCGGTGTCTGAATTCCCGGCCCTGAAGAACCCCGAGCTCGTGTTGTCGGTCTGGGAAGGCGATCTCTTCCCCGGCGGTCGCTCGCAGTCGGTCTACACGCTCAATACGAGCGAGTTGACCCCGGTCCGACGGTCCGACGGTCAGCCGCTGCTCATTCGGCTCGCGCCGGGACAGACGGTCACGTTGCCAGACGGGCGCGGGACGATCACCTTCGACTCGGTGGGCCGCTTTGCCGGGCTGTCGGTTCGCTCGGATCCCGGCAAGGGGCTCACCCTGGCCGCCGCACTGCTCACCATTGCCGGGTTGGTAGCCTCGCTGCTCGTGCGCCGCCGCCGGGTGTTCGTCAGGGCGAGCGCCGACCCCGACGACCCGTCGACTACCCTCGTGACCATTGGTGCTCTGTCCAAGACCGCCGACCCGGGGCTCGCCGCCGCGCTGGAGAGTATTGCCGACGAGATCACCAGTAGTTTGCCCGGCGCCGCCCCCGCGGCCCGCTCCGAAAGGACGTGAGTATGCCGTCGACCACGGCTCTGCCTGCCGTCGCCGTCGTCGGGGCGGCCCCGTCGGCTGAGTTGGCGTCCGCCGCCAACCTCGCGCTCTACTCGGCGATGGCGGTCTACACCATCGCCATGCTGCTCTACGCGGCATACCTGGCGGCTCTGGGGCCGGTGTCCGGCACGGCCGCTAGTCGCGAGAAGGCTCGCGAACTCGTGGCCGTCGCCGCGGACGGGTCCGCCGTCGCCGACTCAGGTGTATCTGGTGAGGTCGGCGGGGGAGCGGCGGACGGGCCATCGATGCGGGCGCGCAAGCTGGCCGGCAGTGCCTTCGGGATGACCTGCCTGGCCACCCTCGTGCTCGTCGGGTCGGTCGCGCTTCGTGGTCTTGCTGTCATGCGCCCGCCCTGGGGGAACATGTTCGAGTTCGCCACGGCGGGGGCCACGGCGGCGGCGGTTGCCTACTGTCTGCTCGCCCGGCGCAATAGGTGGGAGTGGCTCGGGCTGTTCGTCGTCGGGCCGGTGCTGCTCACCTTGGGCACCGCGCTGCTGGCCTTCTACACCGAGGCGGCCGAGCTCATGCCGGCGCTCAAGAGCGTGTGGCTGGTCATCCACGTCATTGTCGCCATCCTCGCCGTCGGACTGTTCGTCATTGCCTTCTCGATCGGCGTGCTCTACCTGGTCAAGGCCCGTCGGGAGGCCGTCCCTCCGGCGCGAACCTCCTTCATGGAGACGCTGCCGTCGGCGGCATCGCTGGAGCGGACGGCATACGGGTTGAACATGATCGGCTTCATCCTGTGGACCTTTACCCTGGTCGCTGGCGCGATCTGGGCGCAGAAGGCCTGGGGTTCGTACTGGACCTGGGACCCCAAGGAGGTCTGGACGTTCGTCGTGTGGGTCGTCTACGCGGCATACATGCATGCCCGGGCGACTGCCGGTTGGGAGCCGCGCAAGGCGATGTGGATCGCCCTGGCGGGGTTCGGGACCGTCATCGTCAACTTCGCGGTGGTCAACGTCTTCTTCGTGGGCCAGCACTCCTATTCGGGGCTCTGACTCCGCTCCGAACCGATCCTGAGAAAGGTCGTCGTGCTCAAGTACACCGTCGTGCGCCTCGGGCTATTCGCCGTCTGCTTCGTGGTCGTCTGGGCAGTCTGGCTACGCGGGTTGGACAGTGATTTCGGGTCGCTCATCCGTCGCTACCCGGACCAGATGTTCTGGGCTGTTGTCATCGCGGCCATTGCCTCGATGGCCATCTCGTTCTTCGCCTTGCGTGGGATGCGGGAGGACATCTCCGAGGGCATCAACGAGCGGGTGAACCGTCGGATGGCCGCGCAGGCGGAGGCGGCCACGCACGAACACCCGCAGCGGCGACGGCTCGGTGACGAGGACGCCGAGGCTGAGGACGCTGCCGCGGAGTAGGCCTGGGACGAGGACACTCGAATCGGGAATGTGCGTCTGGGATCAGGGGGTGCGGGTCAGGACGAGGCCGAGGGTGAGCAGCACGGCGAACCCCAGTTGCAGGCGACCGGTGGCGACGAGGACCGGAATGAGGTCTCGGCCTACGGCACCGGCTCGCAGCTGCCGCCACGGGCCGGCCGCTAGCAATGCTGACGCCAGCACCAGGAGCGCACCCCAGTGCCAGAAGGCGCACACGGCACCAGCGGCGAGAGCGACACCGACGAGCTTCATCCACAGCCGACGGGTCCGTCGGTCGCCGAGCCGCACCGCCAGGGTGCGCTTCCCAGCGAGCGTGTCCGATGGGATGTCGCGGAGGTTGTTCGCCACGAGGATCGCCGAGGCTAGCGCACCGACGCCGATCGCCCCGAGGATTCCCACCGGGGTCACCCGGCCCGCCTGAGTCACTTGGGTCCCGAGCGTGGCGACCAGACCGAAGAAGATGAATACCATCACCTCGCCCAGCCCGCGGTAGCCGTAGGGACGAGTCCCGCCGGTGTACCGCCACGCCGCGACGATGCAGGCGATGCCGATCGGGATGAAGATCCAGGCCTGGGAGAGCGCGACCAGGGCCAGCCCGAAGAGGGCCGCGAGAAAGAACCCCAGGTATGCCGCGAGCTTGACTTCCCCGGGGACGGCCAGTCCCTGCCCAACCAGTCGAACTGGTCCCACCCGTGCGTCGTCGGTCCCGCGCACCCCGTCTGAATAGTCGTTGGCGTAGTTGACCGCGATCTGCAGGCAGAGGGCCACGGCGAGGGCGAGGAGGGCCAGACCAGCATCCCCGCGGCCGACGGCATACGCCGCTCCGGTCCCGACGAGGATAGGGGAGACGGCGGCGGGCAGAGTGCGGGGTCGGGCCCCTGCCACCCATTGAGCGAACGTTGCCATGGTCGTGCGGCAGATCCTCCGGGTGCGGACGTAGGGACTCCACCCTAATAGGGCGGTGTGCTTCCTCTCGGGGGACCGGGGGCCAGCCGGCGTCGCCCGATCCGGCGACCGCGACCCAGCACGCCTAGGACTGCTCGAACGAGGCGCTGATCGCCGCCCGGTCCGGCTTACCCGGGCCCTTGGTCGGGAAGGCCTCGACCACGCGCAGCAGGCGGGGCAGGGCAGCGTCCGGGACGATCCCCCGCAACGCCGCCCGGGCGTCGGCAACGGTCGGAATCGCCGGCCCGGCTGCCCTCCGCGAAGGCAGCAGGGTCACCGCGGCGGCGACGACCTGCCCCCACACCGGGTCCGGCACGCCGACGACCACCGCGTCGCGCACGCCGGGCACATAGCGCACCAGGGCGTCCTCGACCGGGCCCGGGGCCACCTTCGTACCACCGGTGTTGATGATCTCGTCGGCCCGCCCGGTGACGTGCAACCGGCCGTCGTCGTCGAGGAACCCGAGGTCCTCCGCGCGGAACCACCGCACCCCGTCGGCGTCGTCGG
>CAZNLX010000009.1:0-20061 GCA_964573925.1 uncultured Intrasporangiaceae bacterium | reverse complement strand
GCACCGCCGACGTGCAGCGACTTGCCGGTGTCCTCCTCCATGTGGGCCCGCTCGATCTCGACCCGATAGACGAAGCCGTCCTCAAGCTCGACGTCGAGCCAGCCGTTGAAGGCGATCGGCTCGTCGTACTGGCTGGTCTGGAAGTTCTTGGGCATGTCCGGATAGAAGTAGTTCTTCCGGGCGAATCGGCACCACGGCGCGATCGTGCAGTTGAGCGCCAGCCCGATCCGGATCGCCGACTCGACGCCCTTCTCGTTGACCACCGGCAGCGACCCGGGCAGCCCGAGGCAGACCGGGCACACCTGACTGTTCGGCTCGGCGCCGAACTCGGTCGGGCAGCCGCAGAACATCTTCGTCGCGGTGCCCAGCTCGACGTGCACTTCCAGCCCGAGAACCGGGTCGTATGCCGCGATCGTCTCCTCCCAGGTCAGCACCGCGTCGCTGCCGTCCCCGGTGGACCCGCCCCCTGCGGACCCGTCGACGGCACCCGCCTCCAGCAGTTCGTCGCTCATCGGGCCACCTCCTGGCTCGTGGTCGGCAGTTCGGGGGCCCGGTCGAGCAGATGCCCGCCCCAGGCGGTGACGAGCTCGCGCTCGAGAGCCGAGCCGACGGCATACAGGCGCTCGTCCTTGGTTGCGGGAGCGAGGATCTGGAAGCCGGTCGGCAGCCCGTCCTCGTCGGCCAACCCGTTGGGCACCGACATGCCGGGGATCCCGGCGAGGTTGGCCGGGATGGTGGCGACGTCGTTGAGGTACATCGCCATGGGGTCGTCGAGCTTCTCGCCGATCTTGAACGCGGTCGTCGGGGCGGTCGGCGAGACGAGGACGTCGGCGACCTCGAAGGCCCGCTCGAAGTCCTGCGCGATGAGCCGGCGGACCTTCTGGGCCTGGCCGTAGTAGGCGTCGTAGTAGCCCGAGGACAGGGCGTAGGTCCCCAGGATGATCCGGCGCTTGACCTCGGCACCGAAGCCGGCCTCCCGAGTGGCCGCCATGACCTGCTCGGCACTGGGGTCCTCGACCCCGTCGGGGAGCACCCGCAGGCCGTAGCGCATCGCGTCGAAGCGGGCCAGGTTGGACGACGCCTCGGACGGCAGGATGAGGTAGTAGGCCGCGAGCGCGTAGCGGAAGTTCGGGCAGTCGACCTCGACGACCTGCGCGCCCGCGTCGACGAGCAACTGGACCGACTGGTCGAACCGTGCCTGCACCCCAGCCTGGTAGCCCTCGCCGGTCAGTTGCTTGACGACGCCGATCCGCATCCCGGTGACGTCGGCCCGCTGGGCCGCCCGGACGACCTCGGGGACCGGCGCGTGGATCGAGGTGGAGTCGCGCGGGTCGTAGCCGCCGATGACGGCATGCAGCAGCGCGGTGTCCAGGACGGTCCGGCCGCACGGGCCGGCCTGGTCGAGGCTGGAGGCCAGCGCGACGAGGCCGTAGCGGGACACCCCGCCGTAGGTCGGCTTGGTACCGACCGTTCCGGTGACCGCCGCGGGCTGGCGGATCGAGCCGCCGGTGTCGGTGCCGATGGACAGCGGCGCCTGGAACGAGGCGATGACCGACGAGGAACCGCCGCCGGAGCCGCCCGGGATCCGGTCGAGGTCCCACGGGTTGCGGCTCGGGCCGAAGGCCGAGTGCTCCGTCGAGGACCCCATGGCGAACTCGTCCATGTTCGTCTTGCCGAGGATGGGCATCCCGGCCTTCTTGAGCTTGGTCACCAAGGTCGCGTCGTAGGGCGGGACCCAGCCGGCCAGGATCCGGCTCCCGCACGTCGTCGGCAGCCCGGCCGTCGCGATGACGTCCTTGACCGCGATCGGCACCCCGGCCATGACGTGCAGGTCCTCGCCGCGGCCGCGGGCCTCGTCGACCGTCCGTGCTTGCGCCAGCGCCCCATCGCCGTCGACGTGCAGGTAGGAGTGGACGGCGCCGTCGACGGCGGCGATCCGGTCCAGGTGCGCCTGGGTGAGCTCGACGGCGCTGATCTCCCGGCGGGCCAGGGAATCGGCCATCCGGGCGGCACTCCAGCGGGTGAGGTCGTGGGTCACGGTGCGGGCCTTACGGTTGGGGGCGGTTCCGGGCGGAGAGGGTATGCCGCGCGCCTGGGCCGCGTGGGCGGCATACCCGAGGGGTCGGTCAGTCGTCGGTGAGGATGCGCGGCACCGAGAAGCGCTGCTGCTCGGCCTCGGGGGCACCGGAGAGGGCCTGCGCCGCAGTGAGGCCGGGGCGGACCTCGTCCGGGCGGGTGACGTTGGCCAACGGCAGCGGGTGGGACATCGGCTCGACCCCCTCGGTCGGAGCCTGCTGGACGAGGGCGACGGCGTCGAGGATGACCGAGAGCTCGCCGAGCATCCGGTCGAGTTCGGCATCGGTCAACTCGATCCGGGCCAGCATGGCCAGGTGAGCGACGTCGTCGCGCGACAGAGAGGACATGCCTCAATCCTATGGGTGGGCCCGTGGGTCAGCCGCCCGCCCGGGTCATCGGGGGGTCGATCGAGCCGACCTCCCCACGCCGGTAGAGCTGCGCGGGGCGGCCCGGCGTGCCCGCGGCATACCGGCCGGTGGGGACGAGCAGCCCGGCGGTCTTGGTCGCCTTGCGGTGGAAGTTCCGGGGGTCGATCGGCACCCCCCAGACCGCCTCGTAGACCTCGCGCAGGTGGGCCACGGTGAACTCGGCCGGGCAGAAGGCGGTGCCGAGCGAGGTGTACTCGAGCTTGGCCCGGGCCCGTTCGAGGCCGTCGGCGAGGATCTCGGCGTGGTCGAAGGCCAATCCCCCGCCCTGGCCGATCGTCGCGAGGTCCACCCAGTGGGCCGCCCGCGCGTCCGAGCCGGCGACCGGTGCGGGCAGGTCCGGGGCCAGGCACAGGTAGGCCACGCTCACCGTCCGCATCCGCGGATCCCGTTGCGGCGCACCGTAACTGCGCAGTTGCTCGAGGTGCACGTGCGCCTGGCCCGCGCCGCCGAGGCCGGTCTCCTCGCGCAGTTCCCGGTATGCCGCGTCCGCCAGGTCCTCGTCTGGGTGGACGAAACCACCGGGCAGGGCCAGGCGTCCGGCGAACGGTTCCCCACCGCGTTCGACGAGCAGGACGTGCAGGCGGCCGTCGCGGACCGTGAGGACGACGAGGTCGACGGTGACGGCGAACGGCGGGTGGACCTCGGTGCGGGCACGCGGCATACCCGCAGCCTAGTTGGTTCTCGTCAACTTGACGAGAGTCGAGATCGGCGCTTATTCTCGTCTTACCGACGATAAAGGAGTCGACATGGCCGACATCAGCCGATACCCCTTCGTGCGTCACCTCCGCGGCGCCGCCACGACCTACGTCCAGCACGTCCGATCCGGGCGAATCGTCCACGAGGGCGTCGGGGCCGCCTTCTGGTTCCGCCCGCAGACCGCCGTGCTCAGTGAGATCCCGGTCGACGACCGGGAGCTGCCGCTGCTCGTGCGGGCCTGGACCGCGGATTTCCAGGAGGTGATCGTCCAGGGGACGCTGACCTTCCGGTTCGGTGCGCCGGCCCTGGCCGCCGCCCGGATCGACTTCGGTCTCGACCCGAGCACCGGCCAATGGCGGGGTATGCCGCTCGAGCAGGCCGCCGCGGTCGTCACCGAGACCGCCGCCTCCTGGGCCGTCGATCTCATCGCCCGGGTCGACCTGGCCACCGCGCTGCGTCAGGGGGTGGCCCCGGTGCGCACCGCGATCACCGAGGGCCTGCGCGCCGATGCCCGGCTCAGCGACACCGGCATCGAGGTGCTCGGCGTGCGCTTGGTCGCCATCCGGCCGACCCCCGAGGTCGAGAAGGCGCTGCAGACCCCGGCCCGCGAGGCGGTCCAGCAGGAGGCCGACCGGGCCACCTTCGAGCGGCGGGCCCTCGCGGTCGAGCGCGAGGCCGCCATCGGCGAGAACGAACTGGCCAACCAGATCGAGTTGGCCCGGCGCGAGGAGCACCTCGTCGTCCAGCGCGGCGCCAACGCCCGGCGAGCCGCCGCGGAGAGCGCCGAGAGCACCCGGATCTCGACCGAGGCCGAAGCGGTCCGCACCGAGCGGCTGGCTTCCGCAGCAGCCGCCGCCGAGCGGCTCACCGGCGCAGCGGCCGCCGAGAGCGAACGGGCCAGGCTCGCGGCATACGCCGAGGTTCCGCAGGCGACCCTGCTGGCACTGGCCGCGCGGGAGGCCGCTGCCCACCTGCCCGCGGTCGACCAGCTCGTGCTCACCCCCGACGTCGTCAGCGGGCTGCTGGCCCGGCTCACCGCGGACGCCGCCGGCAGCCAGCGAGGGCGGGGCTGATCGTCATGGCCGTCGCACCTCGTGCCGTCGTCGTCCACCGGGCCACCCCCCTCGAGGAGTTGGTGGCCCGGCACGGGACGCGCGGCCAGGCGGAGTTCTTCTTGCGCAGCCGAGGCCGGACCCTCGACGAGGTGCAGGGCCAGCACGATCGCGTGCAGGCGGCGCTGCGTGAGGTTGCCGGGGCGATCCCGCTGGACTGGCGCCGGGCCGGGGTGGAACGCGCCGACCTGGCCGGTTTTCCGTTCGGGCCGCAGGACGTGGTCGTCGTCGTCGGCCAGGACGGGCTGGTCGCCAATGTGGCCAAGTACCTCGACGCCCAGCCGGTCCTCGGCGTCGACCCCGAGCCGGGCGTCAACCCGGGGGTGCTCGTGCGGCACCGGCCGGGTGACGCCCGGCGGCTGCTGCCGCGGCTGGCCGAGGGCGCCGCTGTGCCGATGCGTCGGCTGACGATGGCGCAGGCCGTGACCGACGACGGGCAACAGTTGCGAGCCCTCAACGAGGTCTTCCTCGGGCCGGCGACGCACCAAACGGCGCGCTACGTGCTGTCCGGGCCGCAGGGGCGGCAGGAGCGGCAGGCCTCCTCAGGGGTGTTAGCCGGGACCGGGACCGGTGCGACCGGCTGGCTGGCCTCGGTGCACCAGGCGACCGGCGGCGGCTTCCGGTTGCCGGACCCGAGCGATCCGGTGCTGGCCTGGTTCGTCCGGGAGGCCTGGCCCTCGCCGTCGACCGGGGCATCGCTGACCGCAGGCCTGGTCGGTGGGCCCGGCGCGCTCGCGGACGCTGAGGTGCTCAGCCTGCGGATCGAGTCCGACTCGCTCGTCGTCTTCGGCGATGGGATCGAGAGCGACCGTCTCGTCGTCTCCTGGGGCCAGACCGTCCGGATCGGCGTCGCCCCCTCGACGCTGGCCCTCATCGGTTGACAGATCCTGGACTTTGTGGTTGGTCCACGACATGTCGTGGACCAACCACAAAGTCCAGGATCTGTTAACGGCGGCGGGAGCGCGGGGGTCAGTCGGGAGAGCCGGTGGCCAGCAGACGGATGAACCCCGCCTCGTCGAGGATCGGCAGGCCGAGCTCACGGGCCTTGGCCTCCTTGGACCCGG
The DNA here is from genome assembly GCA_964573925.1 of uncultured Intrasporangiaceae bacterium. Taxonomy (GTDB): domain Bacteria; phylum Actinomycetota; class Actinomycetes; order Actinomycetales; family Dermatophilaceae; genus Phosphoribacter. The sequence goes on along the minus strand of CAZNLX010000009.1, from coordinate 14,685 downwards.
CGCCCGGACCGACGACAACCCAGTCGGTGTTCTTGGACACCGAGCCGGCGGCCTTGCCACCCCGCGCGAGGATCGCTTCCTTGGCACCGTCCCGAGTGAACCCCTCCAGCGAACCGGTGACCACGACGGTCTTGCCGTCCAGAGTGCGCGCCAACGACTCGTCCGACTCGTCGACCATCCGCACCCCGGCCGCCGCCCAGGCATCGACGATGTCCCGGTGCCAGCCGTTGTCCGGCGCGTCGAACCAGTCGCGCACCGATTCGGCGATCACCCCGCCGACTCCCTCGACCGCCGACAACTCCTCGACACCGGCGGCCCGGATCGCGGCCATCGAGCCGAAATGGGTCGCCAACGCCCGAGCCGCAGTCGGGCCGACGTGCCGGATCGACAGGGCCACGAGCACCCGCCAGAGCGGCTGTTCCTTGGCCTTGGCCAGCTCCGTGAACAGTCGAACGGTGTTCCCCCGGGGTTTGGAGGCGACCTTGGCGGTCGGCTTGGTGAAGAAGAAGAGCTCCTGCTCCCACGGGCCGGGCACCCCCTTGACCTTCCGCTGCCGCCAGACCTGGACGTCGCGCAGGTCCTCGACGGCCAAGCCGAAGAGCCCCGCCTCACCGTCGAGCACCGGGCGTTGGGGGTCCGACGTGGCGCCCTCGGGGCGTCCGAACTCGGGGTCGACGAGCGCGATGGCCGCCTCCAGCCCGAGCGCCTCGATGTCCAGCGCTCCGCGTGAGGCCAGCCCGAAGATCCGTTCCCGCAACTGCGCCGGGCAGGACCGGGCGTTGGGGCAGCGGATGTCCTTGTCCCCCTCCTTCTCGGCCGCGAGTTCGCTCGCGCACGAGGGACAGTGCGTCGGCATGACCCAGGGCACCGCCCCATCCGGCCGCAGCGACAGCACCGGGGCGACGATCTCCGGGATGACATCACCGGCCTTGCGCAGCACCACCGTGTCCCCCACCCGGACGTCCTTGCGGGCCACCTCCCAAGCGTTGTGCAGGGTCGCATTGGCCACCGTCGAGCCGCTGACGACGACCGGGTCCATCACCCCGAACGGGGTCACCCGGCCGGTGCGCCCGACCCCGACCCGGATTTCCCGCAGGACGGTGTTGACCTCCTCGGGCGGGTACTTGTAGGCAACTGCCCACCGCGGCGCCCGCGATGTCGCCCCGAGCAGCCGCTGGACGGCCACCTCGTCGACCTTGACGACCACCCCGTCGATCTCGTGCTCGACCGAGTGCCGGTGCTGCCCGTAGTGGTCGACGTACTCCTGCACCGCCGCCACCGAGTCCAGCACCCGGACGTGCTCCGAGGTGGGCAGCCCCCAGGCGCGCAGCACGGCATACGCCTGGCTCTGGCGCGTCACGTCGAAGCCGCGCCGCGCCCCCAGACCATGCACGAGCAGCCGCAGCGGGCGCCCAGCCGTGACCCGAGGGTCCTTCTGCCGCAGCGATCCCGCCGCCGCATTGCGCGGGTTGGCGAACGGCGCCTTGCCGGCCGCGACGAGCCCGGCATTGAGTTCCGCGAAGGCGGCGACCGGGAAGTACACCTCGCCGCGCACCTCGACCAGCTCGGGCACCGGTGCGTCGGCGCTCGGGGTGAGCACCGCCGGGACGCCCTGGATACTGCGCACGTTGAGCGTCACGTCCTCCCCGGTTCGCCCGTCGCCGCGGGTAAGCGCCCGGGCGAGCCGCCCGCCTTCATAGAGGAGGTTGACCGCCAGCCCGTCCACCTTGAGCTCGCAGAGATAGTGGTATGCCGCCCCGCCCGGCCCCCCGGCCTCCCGCTCCATCCGCGCGGCCCAAGCCGCCAACTCCTCCGGCGAAAAGGCGTTGTCCAGGCTGAGCATCCGCTCAAGGTGGTCGACCGCGGCGAAGTCGGTCGAGAAGGCCGCGGCCCCGACCTGCTGGCTGGGGCTGTCCGGAGTGCGCAGCCCGGGATACTCCTCCTCGAGCGCCGTCAGCTGCCGGATCAGGGCGTCGTACTCGCCGTCGGACACGGTCGGTGCGTCCAGCACGTGGTAGGCGAACTGGTGCCCCCGGATCTGCTCGGCCAACTCCGTCCAGGTATGCCGCGCCGCGGCCGGGATCGCGTCGAGGGCTGGCGGGAGGTCGCCGGTCGGCAGGTCTGGGTCGCTGGACACGGGCGACATCCTCGCACCCCGGTCTGACGGCCGACCGGGGACGATCCGGCAGACGTCGGCGTTCGCACCCGACTCATGGGAGAATGTCCCCCGACGACACGCTGAACTTGCCGGTGCACGCAAAGGGAACCTTGCTCATGACGACGAACTCTCCGGCCGCGCGCCGCCGCCACCGCCTGGTGGTCGAGGACGGCCTGCGCCATGTCGCCACAGTGGCGGTTGCCGCCCTCGCGCTGGGTGCCTGCTCGATGGCCGCGCCCGCCCCGATGGGCCCGTCCCAGGGCGCGGACCAGCCCAGCCGGGCCGCGGCCCCGAGCGCCGCACCGACCCAGACCCCTGCGGCAGACGTCGTGCTCACCTCGAGCGTGACGGGGGGTTCGTCGGTTCCGGTCGACACCGTGGTCTCGGTCTCGGCCAAGGGTGGCACCATCACGTCGGTCGATCTGTCCTACCAGGACCCCAAGAGCGGCAGCGTCACCGTGGGCGGGGACATCACCCCGGACGGCAGCACCTGGACCGCCCGTTCGCTGCTCGAGCCCGGCGTGTCATACACCCTGGCGATGAAGGGCAGCAACCCGGCCGGGGCCGAGAAGACCGAGACGAGCACCTTCACCACCCAGGCGCTGTCCGCCAAGCAGCAGATCTCGGCCACGCTCATCCAGAACGGCAGCACGGTCGGCATCGCCATGCCGGTCGTCATCATGTTCAGCTCACCGGTGACCGACCGGGCCGCGTTCGAGCGCAAGATGACCGTCACCTCGACCCCGGCGCAGGAGGGCTCCTGGGCCTGGATCGGCGGCCGCGAGGCGCACTGGCGCCCGAAGGAGTACTGGAAGCCCGGCACCAAGGTGACCGTCAAGGCCGCGATCAACGGGCTGGCCGCAGGCAAGGACACCTACGGCAAGAGCGACCTCACCGGTGGTTTCACCGTCGGCAACGCGCTGACGATGAAGGCCGACCTCAAGGCCCACCAGATGACCGTGACGATCAACGGCCAGGTCGCCAAGACCATCCCGATCACCGGTGGCGCCGAGGGCATGGAGACCCGCAGCGGCACCAAGGTCATCATCGAGAAGACGCCAGAGACGATCATGGACGCCGCGACGACCGGCGTGCCCAAGGACGACCCGGACTACTACCGGCTGACCGTCAAGTACGCGATGCGGATGACCTGGACCGGCGAGTTCGTGCACGCCGCGCCGTGGTCGGTGGGATCCCAGGGCCGCGCCAACGTCAGCCACGGGTGCGTCGGGATGAGCACCTCCAACGGCGCCTGGTTGTTCAACCAGGTGAAGATCGGCGACCCCATCACGGTCGTCGGCACCAGCCGCACGCTCGAACGGGCCAACGGCTGGACGGACTGGAATGTGTCGTTCGAGGAGTTCAAGAAGGGCTCTGCGCTCGCCTGACGCCGCTGATCAAGGACGCGTCAAGGCCGCGTTCGACCTCAGTTCCATTCCGATTCAGGCCGGGTCGGTCAGGCCTGCGCGTGCTCGGTGAGGGCCGCGGCTACCTGCAGGCAGGTGCGCACGGCGGCCACCGCGGCCGCCGGGGTGAGCCCGGCGAGCCCACAGGTCGGGGTGACGACGAGGTCGTTGAGGTGCGCGGGCGGCATACCGATGCGTTCCCAGGCACGCGCCAGACCTTCCGCCACGCTCGCGGGTCGGGCCGGCGCCCCGGTCGTCGGGACGGCACCCGCGTAGAGCCGCAGCCCCTCCTCGGCGGCGACCGCCAGGCCCTCCCAGCCGCGCGCGGTGAGCAGGGTGGTGTCCACGGAGAGCCCACCGGCGCCACTGCGGCGCAGCATCGGCAGCGGCGGGTATGCCGCGCAACAGTGCACGAGGGTGGACCGCTCCCCCGCGGCGGCCAGGACGGTCTGCAGGGCCGGGAGCGCCTCGGGCAGGTCGACGGCACGTAGCCGGCCGAAGCCGGAGGCGGTCGGCAGGCGTCCGTCGAGCACGGCCGGCAGGGACGGTTCGTCCACCTGGAGGATCACCTGAGCCCCGGGCACCTGCCGGGACAACCGGCCGAGCAGGTCCCGGACCCCTTCGGCCAGCGACTCGGCCAGATCGCGGCAGGCACCCGGATCGACGACGGAGCGCTCGCCGCGGTTGAGCCAGATCGACGCGGCGAGGGTGAGTGGCCCGGCGACGGCAACCTTGAGCGGACCGGCCCAGCCGTCGAAGGCCGCCGCGGTCTCGTCGAGGTCTTCACGCCAGAAGGCGGCGGTCCGCGCGGCGTCCTTGCCAGGGCGGTCGACAAATCGCCATCCGGCCGGTTGCAGGTCGACGGCGAGGTCGACCAGGAGGGCGGCCGAGCGGCCGATGAGGTCGCCGCCGGGTCCGCGTCCGGGCAACTCCGGCAGGGACGGTATGCCGCGCACCCCGTCGGCCTGCTCGTCGTGTTCGCCGAGCAGTTCACGCTGGATCCGCAGGGCCTCGCCGACGTCGGTCCCCGGCCAGGATCCGATCCCACTCGCAGCCGTCACGTCGCAGGAGCCTAGTTGTGTCCGGGGCGTTCAGCCCGTGGCGGTCCGCCCCGCAGAATCGATGGTCGCCGAGCCGACCACCCTGCTGCCCGCGTAGAGGACGACGGACTGGCCAGGCGCGACCCCGCGCACCGGGTCGTCGAGCCGGACGATGAGGACCCCGTGGGCAGGATCGGCGGGTCCGTCGACCTGAGCCGTGGCCGGCAGTGCCTCGCCGTGCGCCCGGACCTGGGCCAGCACCCGGACGGGCCCCGCCGGGGCCGCACCGCACCAGCGCAGGTGGGTGCCGGTGATGAGATCCACGCCGAGCAGCTCGGCCGGGGCCACGGTCACGGTGTTGGCGACGACGTCGACGGATCGGACGTAGCGGGGCCGGCCGTCGGCGGCCGGGCGGGGCAGCGCCAAGCCCTTGCGTTGACCGACCGTGTAGCCGTGGGCCCCCCGGTGGGTGCCGACGACCGTGCCGGTCTCGTCGACGACCTCGCCAGGACGCTCTCCCAGCCGCCCGGCCAGCCAGCCTCGGGTGTCCCCGCTGGGGATGAAGCAGATGTCGTGCGAGTCGGGCTTGCGCGCGACCGAGAACCCCCGGGCCGCCGCCTCGGCCCGGACCTCGTCCTTCGTCGACTCGCCCAACGGGAAGAAGGCGTGGGCCAACTGCCGGGCATCGAGCACCCCGAGGACGTAGGACTGGTCCTTGGCCGGGTCGACGGCCCGGTGCAGCTCCCGCCCCAGCGGGCCGTCCACGATCCGGGCGTAGTGTCCGGTCGCGACCGCGTCGAACCCCAGGGCCAGGGACCGGTCCAGCAGTGCGGCGAACTTGACCCGCTCATTGCACCGTAGGCAGGGGTTGGGGGTGCGGCCGGCGGCATACTCGGCGACGAAGTCCTCGACGACATCGGTGCGGAAGCGCGCGGCAAGGTCCCAGACGTAGAAGGGGATCCCCAGGCGGTCGGCGACCCGGCGCGCATCGGCGGCATCCTCCAACGTGCAGCAGCCGCGCGCGCGTTCGCGCACCGCGCGGGCATCCTCGGAGAGGGCGAGGTGGACCCCGACGACCTCGTGGCCGGCCTCGACCAGCCGACTGGCCGCCACGGCCGAGTCCACGCCGCCGCTCATCGCGGCGACGACCCGCATCAGGCGACCCCGGCGGCGCGACGGGCTCGCTCGACCGCCGCCGGCAGGGCGGCGAGGAAGGCCTCGACATCGGCGGCCGTCGAGCTGTGGCCGAGGGTGAGCCGCAGGGCGCCGCGGGCGGCACGGTCGGACAGCCCCATGGCCAGCAGGACGTGGCTGGGCTGCGGGACCCCGGCTTGACAGGCCGAACCGGTCGAGCACTCGATCCCGGCGGCGTCGAGCAGGTAGAGCAACGAGTCACCCTCGCACCCCGGGACGAGCAGGTGGGCGTTCCCGGCAGTCCGCCGGTCCAGGTCGCCGGGCGCCCAGAAGCCGCCCGGGCGAATCCCGTAGTCGAGGGCCACCGCACCGGTGATGAGCGCGTCCCGCAGCGCCCCGAGCCGCGGCGCCTCGCGGTCGAGGTCGGCGACCGACTGCTCGACGGCAAGGGAGAGGCCGAGGATCCCCACCGTGTCGAGGGTGCCGGACCGAAGCTGCCGCTCCTGGCCGCCGCCGTGGACCAGCGGCAGGATCTCGACGTCGCGGCGCACGAGCAGCGCGCCGGTCCCGATCGGCCCACCCACCTTGTGCGCGGTGAGGGTGAGCAGGTCCGCCCCACTGGCCGCGAAATCGACCGGGAGGTGCCCGACGGCCTGCACCGCGTCGGTGTGCACCGGGATGGCGTGCTCGTGCGCCGCGGCAGCGATCGCTGCGACGTCTTGAACGGTCCCGACCTCGTTGTTGGCCCACATGACCGAGACGAGGGCCACCGACGCGGGGTCCGCCTCGATGGCTCTCCGGACGGCCACCGTATCGACGAAGCCATCCCCGTCGCAGGGCAGCCAGTCAACCTCGGCGCCCTCCCGGTCGACCAGAGCCTGCACGCAGTCCAGGACCGCGTGATGTTCGACGGCGCTGACGAGCAGTCGGCGACGACGGGGGTCGGCCTCACGGCGGGCCCGGAAGACCCCGGCCACCGCGAGGTTGTCCGACTCGGTGCCCCCGGAGGTGAAGACGACCTCGGAGGGTCGTGCACCCAGTGCCCCGGCCAGTCGTTCCCGGGATTCCTCCACGACACGCCGGGCCGCGCGACCCGCGGTGTGCAGCGACGAGGCGTTGCCGACCTGGAGGCGCTGGGCTGCCATCGCCGCCGCGACCTGCGGCAGGACCGGGGTCGTTGCGGCGTGGTCGAGATAGACGGGCACCCGCCGATCCTAAGCGCCACTGGCGGGGTGCCGCCGTGCCGTCCGCCGCCTGCTGGCTGCCCCGAACACCTCCCGGTATGCCGCCCCCGCCCGCCACCGGACCATGGGCCGGGACCGGTCCGATCGCCTCACCGGACCGGCCGACGGGCGACCGGGCGGCATACGATGCCTTGCGCGGGGGCCGCACGCACCTACCATGGGGGGTCTGTGCCGTGACCGAAGGAGCCCGCATGCCCCACGACTCGACCAGGGTTGCCGCCTTCTTCGATCTGGACGGCACCCTCATCCCCGGCTCGTCCAACATTCCCCTGGCCAAGGCGGCCTTCCGGGCGGGCTTTGTCAGCAAGCGCGAACTGGCCCTTGACCTGGCCAGGAACGTGTCCTTCGTGCTTCGCGGGGCCAGCGACAACAGCTCGGCCAAGGTCCGCGACCGAATCCTGCGCGGGGTCAAGGGGCACCCGGCCTCCGAGGTCGAGGGGCTCGCCGACGGCTTCCTCGAGGACCTCGTCGCGACGATCACCCCGACCATGCGCGAGGTCCTTGCCGAGCATCGGGCGGCCGGGCACGACCTGGTCCTCGTCTCGGCCAGCCCCACCGAGATCGTCCAGCGGTTCGCCATCGCCTCCGGGATGGACTACGGAGTCGGCACGACGGCCGGTCGGGACGAGGCGGGCTGCTTCGACGGGACCCTCGCCGGGCCGTTCTGTTACAAGGAGGGCAAGGCCGAGGTTATCCGCGGTCTGGCGGCGACACACGGCTACGACCTGGCCCGCTGTTTCGCCTACTCCGACTCGGTGAGCGATGAACCGATGCTGGCGATCGTCGGCCACCCGGTCGCGGTCAACCCCGACCACGAGCTGCGGCTCATGGCCCTGGCCGGTGATTGGCGGATCGTCGAGGTGGGCCGGCTGCGGGTCGGGGTCCAGAAGCTGCGCCGGGCGGTCCGCTCGACGGTCACCTCGCCGGGCAAGGCCTGGTCCCGCGGGCGGGCCGGTCTGGCCCGGCGACGGGAAGCCGTCGTCGTCGAGTCCGACTGAGCCGGGTGGCTACACCTCGGGGCGTGGGTCGGTGGCCAGTAGGGCCATGTCGATGACGTTATCCCAGCGCCCGTCGACCAGCCGCACCTGACGGCGCACCCCTTCGACGAGGAATCCGGCACGTTGGTAGACCCGGCAGGCCCGGGCGTTGCTGGCCCCCACCTCGAGGGTGAGCCGGCGCAGCCCGAGCGCGCCGAAGGCGAAGTCACGCACCAGCACGGTAGCGGCCGACCCGTACCCCTGGTCGAAGACCTCCGGCCCGACGAGCGCGATCCGGAACTCCATCGAGTTGTGGTCGGCGTCCAGGGAGAACAACACCACCTCGCCGACGACCTGACCATCGGAGCTGCGCACGACGGCCCAGTCGGCCCGGTCGGCCCGTTCGGCGGCGACGGCCAACCCGGCGCGGATCTGCTCGGCGAGCACCCCGGCGAGTGGCCCTTTGGCGTCCCCGATGAACAGCGGCCGCAGACCGTCGAAGTGCTGCACACCCAGCGGCTCCAGCCGGATGAGCCCACCCTGCAGGGTGGGCTGGCGACGCAGCAGGGACAGATCCACCCGGGGACTCAACCACTCCCGGCGGCGGCTCGGCAAGCCCCGTCCCGGTGCCCGGCATACAAGCCCAGTGGGGCTCGGACCGGTCTCGGTCCGAGCCCCACCACGTCGCGCCGTATGCCGCCCGCTCACCGACCGCGCGGCGGCACCGCCGGATCCTTCGTCAGGCCTTCGCTGCGGCCACCGCGTCGGTGGCCTGCGGGAGGACGGCGAACAGGTCGCCGACGACGCCGAAGTCGACGAGCTCGAAGATCGGCGCCTCCTCGTCCTTGTTCACAGCGATGATCGTCTTGGAGGTCTGCATGCCGGCCCGGTGCTGGATGGCCCCGGAGATGCCGCAGGCGACGTAGAGCTGCGGGCTGACCTGCTTGCCGGTCTGGCCGACCTGGTGGCTGTGCGGGTACCAACCGGCGTCGACCGCGGCGCGGCTGGCGCCCACGGCGGCACCGAGGGAGTCGGCGAATGCCTCCACCTTGGAGAAGTCGCCACCGGTGCCGCGTCCACCGGACACGACGATCGCGGCCTCGGTGAGCTCCGGACGCCCGGTCTTCTCCTTGGGCTTGGCCGCGACAATCGTCGCGGACTGGGCCAGCGCCGAGGGCTCGAAGGCCACGGCGACCTCGGCGGCTGCTCCCGTAACCGCCTCGGGCGCAGCCGAGTTCGGCTTGACGGCGACGACCGGGACGCCCTTGGTCACGGTCGCCTTGACCGTATAGGAGCCGGCGAACACCGTCTGGGTGGTCGCCACGCCATCGGCACCGTCGGACTGGACGTCGACGGCGTCGGTGATGAGCCCGGACCCGAGCTTGACCGCGAGCCGGGCCGCGATCTCCTTGCCCTCCGGCGAGCTCGCGACGAGCACGGCGGCCGGCTGGGCCTGAGCGACGACCGCCGCGAGAGCCTCGGCCTGGGGAACGACGAGGTAGCCGGACAGGTCGGCGTCGATGCGGTAGACCTTCTCCGCACCGTATGCCGCCAGCCCCTCCTTGGCGGCATCGAAGCCGGATCCGATGAAGACGGCCGACGGCTCGCCGAGCCGCCGGGCGATGGTAAGCAGTTCGGTGGTCGTCTTGCGCAGCGCGCCGTCGACGTGGTCGACGAGGACGAGAACTTCAGCCATGTCAGTGATCTCCTAAGTCTTCGTCGTCGCCGGTCAGATGAACTTGCGCTCGGCCAGGAAGCCGGCGAGCTTGGACCCGCCGTCGCCCTCGTCCTTGACGATGGTGCCCTGGGCCCGCGGCGGGCGGGCCTCGAAGGAGGTCACCTTGGTCCAGGCAGCGGCCAGGCCGACCTCGGCCGGGTCGACGCCGAGGTCGGCGAGCGTCCAGGTGTCGACGGACTTCTTCTTGGCCGCCATGATCCCCTTGAAGGAGGGGTAGCGCGGCTCGTTGATCTGGTCGGTGACCGACACGAGGGCCGGCAGGGTGGCCTCGATGGTCTGGCTGGCCACGTCGCCGTCCCGGCGGGCGCTGACCGAGCCGGCGCCGACGGTGAGCTCGGAGGCGAAGGTCACGGCCGGGACGCCGAGGCGCTCGGCGAGCATCGTCGGGACGACGCCCATGATGCCGTCGGTGGAGGACATCCCGGTGATGACGAGGTCGGGGCGACCGATCTTCTCGATGGCCTTGGCGAGCAAGAGCGAGGTGGCCAGGGCGTCCGAGCCGTGGATGGCGTCATCGATGACGTGCACCCCCTTGTCGGCGCCCATCTGCAGGGCCTTCTTGATGGCGTCGGACGCCTGGTCGGGGCCGATGGTGAGGACAGTGACCTCACCCTCGCCGGCTTCCACGATCTTGAGGGCCTCTTCGACGGCGTACTCGTCCAACTCGGAGAGCAGTCCGTCGACGTTGACGCGGTCGGTCGTGCTGTCGGAGGCGTTGAAGGTGCGCTCTGCCTGGGCATCCGGCACGTACTTCACGCAGACGACGATGTTCATGGGTGAGGAGTCCTCTTCCGTCGCTGGATGGGGTCTGCACCATCCTCGCAGGCTGGCCGAACCTCTCCAGCCCCCTCGGGCGTGATGCCCACCACCTCTGCCTGATGGCCGTCACCTCTGCCGGGGTCGCGGCGGCATACGGCATCCGGCATCCGCATTCGGTATGCCGCCCGCCCCGGCGCGGCCCTCAGTCGAGGGCCGCGCTGGTGACGACGTGGAAGGCCGGCTCCTCGTAGGGGTGGGCGGCGCGCAGCGCGGCGATGACCTCGTCACGCCGGCCGGGCGGCACGACCAACTCGCAGCGGTCCTCCTCGACCTTGACCAGTTCGCCGATCTCCCCGACGGTGGGGGTGGCGCCCTTGAGCGCCCGGAACTGACCGGTCCCCGCGGTCACCCACGCGCACTCGCGGTAGTCGCCGATGGCCCCGGCACCCGCGGCGAACAGCGCCGAGAGCACCGCCTCGGTCGACTCCCGGGGCACGTAGACGACGAGGACGTCGAACTCCCCGGCCCGGCGGGCACCGGTGAGCATCCCTAGCGGGCTGAGCGGACCGAGCGGGCCCAGGGAGCCGAGCGGACCGAGCTTGCCGAACGGGCCGAGCGGCCCCAGAGGGCCGAGCGGACCGAGCGGGCCCAGGCGCTTCCAGACGCTCAGCGCCCCGGCTCGCCAGCCGCCGGCCTCGGTCGGTTCGTCGTCGCCGAAGCCGGGCAGGTTGAGACCGTCAGCCGGCCCGGTGCCGCGTGACACGGCCGGTCACCGGCCCTCGAAGACGGCCTTGCCCGGACCATTGGCGACGAACGACTCCATCCCGATCTGCCGGTCCTTCGTGGCGAACAGGGCCGAGAAGAGGGACTTCTCGATGGCCAGGCCGGTGTCGAGGTCCACCTCGCTCCCGCGGTCGACGGCCTCCTTGGCCGCCTTGAGGGCGAACCGAGGGCCGTTGACGAAGCTGGACATCCAGGCGCGCGCCGCGGCATACACGTCCGCGTCCGGAACCACCCGGTCGACGAGCCCGATCGCGAGCGCCTCGTCGGCCTTGATGAAGCGGCCGGAGAAGATGAGGTCCTTGGCCTTGGCCGGGCCGACCAGGCGGGCCAGCCGCTGCGTGCCGCCCGCTCCGGGGATGATGCCCAGGAGGATCTCCGGCTGGCCGAGCATGGCCGACTCACCGGCGATCCGGAAGTCACAACACATCGCCAGTTCACAGCCGCCGCCGAGGGCGTAGCCGGTGATCGCGGCGACCGACGGCTTGGGCATCCGGGCCAGCGTCGTCGTGAAGGAGTGCAGCCCCTCGACGGCGACCGCCATGTCGGTGTAGACCATCGTCTCCATTTCCTTGATGTCCGCGCCGGCCGCGAACACCCGCTCCCCGCCGTAGACGATGACCGCGGCGACGTCGTCGCGAACGGACGCCTCGCGGGCGCACTCCTCGATCTCTCGCTGCACCTGGAGGTTGAGCGCATTCATCTTCGGTCGATCCAGCCGGATCGTCCCGATGCCGTCGGCCACCTCGAGCCGCACGAACTCACCCATTGCTGCCTCCTGCTCCCGGCGCCTCGTGGCGCCCTTGTTCCCACGATCCGTACCAGGCCCCGACGACCTGCAGCACGAGGGTCACCGACAACTGCACCAGGGCGGTGAGGTCGGTCCCGGGCAGGATGACCTGGTCGGCGGTGACGACGAGGTTGTCGGCGGCGATGCCGACCTTGACGACCTGCCACTCGAGGTTGACGTCGTTGCAGCGCTGCAACCGGGCCAGCGGGTCCGGCGAGGCTGGCTCGCCGATCTGCCACTGTCCGAAGATCCGCATGACCGGGAAGTCGCCGTCCTGGCAGCGGGCGAAGAGCTGCTGCGCGGGCTCACCGACGGTGAACGCGACGTCGCCGTCGGAGTCGATGGCCGGGGCGATACCCAGGTCCTGCAGGACATCCAGCACTCGCCCACGCAGCGGGTGCTCGTCCGGGGGCAGCGGGAAACTGGGCAGGGCGGTCGGATCCGTCATGCCCCAACCGTAGTGTCCGCATAGGCTGGACGACATGTTGCCTCGGTCTCTCCCCACCCGCGACCATCCCCCGGCTCCTGGGGTGACGCTGGTGGAGGGCGGCGCTCAGGTGTGCGTCTACGCAGGTCACGCCGACGGGGTCGACGTGTGCCTCTTCGAGCCGGGCGACCAGCGGGGGGAATCCGAACGGCGGGTTGCGCTCACCGACCGGATCTACGGCTACTGGTTCGGATTCGTCCCCGGGATGGGGCCGGGCACCCGCTACGGCCTGCGGGCGGCCGGTCCGTGGGTCCCCCACGAGGGACTGCGCTACAACCCCGCCAAGCTGCTGCTGGACCCCTACGCCCGGGCGGTCGAGGGCGAGGTTTCCTGGACCCCCGAGGTCTACGGGCACCGGGCCGCGTCGGACCTACGCCCCGAGGACCTGTATGCCGCGGACGGCCGTGACTCCGCGGCATACGTCCCGCGTGGAGTCGTCGTCTCGGACGGCTTCGACTGGGGTGAGGACCGGCGGCTGGAACGGCCGCTGACCGAGTCGGTCATCTACGAGACCCACGTGCGCAACCTGACGATGCGTCTGCCCGGGGTGCCCGAGCGGCTGCGCGGCACCTATGCGGGGCTGGCTCACCCGGTGACGATCGAGCACCTGACCCGGCTCGGTGTGTCCGCGGTCGAATTGTTGCCGGTGCACTCCTTCACCACCGAACCCGAAGTGTGGCGACGCGGACTGGTCAACCACTGGGGCTACAACACCCTGGGCTTCTTCGCCCCGCACGCCCGGTATGCCGCCGCGCGCGACCCGCAGGGCGTGCTCGACGAGTTCAAGGGCATGGTCAAGCTGTTGCACGCCGCGGGGATCGAGGTGCTGCTCGACGTCGTCTACAACCACACGGCCGAGCAGTCGGCCCGCGGGGCGACGCTGTCCTGGCGCGGGCTGGACAACCGGGCCTACTACCGGTTGGACGGGCGGGGCGACGACATCGACGTCACCGGGTGCGGCAACACCCTGGACGTGCGGCACGTGGTCACCGTCCGGATGATCCTCGACTCGCTGCGCTACTGGGTGCAGGAGTGTCACGTCGACGGCTTCCGCTTCGACCTGGCCGTGGCGCTGGGGCGGGGCAAGAACGACGAATTCGACCCGGACCACCCGCTGCTCATCGCCCTGCGCACCGACCCGGTGCTCTCCCGGGTCAAGAACATCGCCGAACCCTGGGACCTGGGCATTCAGGGCTGGCGGACCGGGCAGTTCCCGCCGCCGTTCGCCGAGTGGAACGACCGGTTCCGGGACCGGGTGCGCTCCTTCTGGCTCACCGACCTGGCCCGCAACCTGTCCGGTCAGCCGGGCCACGGGGTGCAGGACCTGGCCACCCGGCTGGCCGGTTCGGCGGATCTGTTCCACCACCGCGACCGGGGGCCGATCGCCTCGATCAACTTCGTCGCCGCGCACGACGGCTTCACCGCGGCCGACCTCACGGCATACAACCACAAGCACAACGAGGCCAACCGCGAGGACAACCGCGACGGTTCGGACAACAACAGTTCGTGGAACCACGGCATCGAGGGACAGATCGACGACGGGGTCTCGATGTTGCGGCACCGCTCGCTGCGCAACCTTGTGGCCACCCTGCTCGTGTCGACCGGGGTGCCGATGATCAACGGTGGCGATGAATTCGGGCGCTCGCAGCACGGCAACAACAACGCCTACTGCCAGGACAACGAGACCTCCTGGTACGACTGGGAGTTGGCCCCCTGGCAGGAGGACCTGCTGGCGACCACCCGATTCCTCACGGCGTTGCGGGCCGCCCACCCGGTGCTGCGCCAACGGGTCCACTTCAGCGGTGGGCAGGTGCACCTGGACGGGTCCAAGGACCTCGAGTGGTTCGGCGCCGACGGACATCCGATGACGCTGGATCGGTGGGCCGACGACCGGGCCCGCACCCTGGCGATGCTGCTCAACGGCGCCGCCCACGGGCACGCCTCGCTGCTGGTCGTCTTCCACGGAGACGCCCACGAGGCGGCGGTGACGCTGCCGACGCCTCCAGGGTTGGCGGCATACGAGTTGCTCTGGGACAGCGCTTGGGACCGGCCGCCGGAGCGCCCGGTCCCGGCCGCCGCGGACGAGCCCGCGATCATGCTGCCGGCCTCGATGCGCATCTACCGCGCCATCGACCCCACCTGACGGTCGGCTCCGCCCCCAACCCCCTCGCA
>CAZNLX010000008.1:0-20480 GCA_964573925.1 uncultured Intrasporangiaceae bacterium | reverse complement strand
TCGTCTGGGCGATATCGCGGCTCATGGAAAAACGTCGGGGTGACAGGATTTGAACCTGCGGCCTCTTCGTCCCGAACGAAGCGCGCTACCAAGCTGCGCCACACCCCGTGGCCCGCTCGGCCCTGACGGGCGTTGCGGCAGCAAGGAGTGAGGATAGCCGACACGCCCACCGCTCAGCCAATCGGATCAGCCCTCGGTATGCGCCCGGCCGTTCATCCGTCCGACACGGGGCTGTGCCGGGCCCTCGGCCGGGCTTGCAGGCCGAGGACGAGGCCTTGAAAGCGCGGGTGAAGCAGCGGCAGGTGTCGTGATCACCGCACCTGCCGCTGCCCCACTGACGGCTTCAAGAGGGTTCGACGGCGGCGGCGAAGACGCCAACGCGGCGCCGTGCCCCGGAGGGGGTGCGCGGCATACGAGCAGAATCAGGCGTCGCGCGGCACCAGGGTGAGCAGGCTCGCCTCCGGCCGACAGGCAAACCGCACCGGAGCCATCGGCGAGGTGCCCAGTCCGGCGGACACCTCCAGGTATGCCGCCCCCTGCGGTGCCTGCGACGAGGGCGTCGCGCCTGCCCCGGGCCACCACCGCGACACCCCCTTGGCGCGGCGGGTGTCCAGGTCGCAGTTGGTCACCAGCGCCCCCCAGAACGGCAGGCACAGTTGCCCACCGTGGGTGTGCCCGGCGATGACCAAGCCGGCACCGTCGGCGGTCATCGCGTCCAGGACCCGGCGATAGGGCGCGTGCGTCACGCCCACCGTGAGCGCCACGTCCGGCGCGGCGGGCCCGCCGACGAGGTCGAGCCGGTCATAGTCCAGGTGCGGGTCGTCCACCCCGACGAACTCCAGCTCGACACCCGGCCCGACGGTCAGCCGCGTCCGCCGGTTGGTCAGGTCGATCCAGCCACCGGACGCCAGCCCGGCCGCCAGTTCGTCGGTCGGCAGCCGCCGGCTGGACCCCACCCCGCGCCGGTGCGACTCGGAGAGGTAGATCGCCGGGTTCTTCAGCCGCGGCCCGAAGTAGTCGTTGGAGCCCATGACGAACACCCCGGGCACGTCCAGCAGCGGCCCGAACGCCCGCAGCAACGGCTGCACCGACCCCGGGTTGGCGATGTTGTCGCCGGTGTCCACGACGAGATCGGGCTCGAGGTCGGCCAGCGCGCGGACCCACTCCTGCTTGCGGCGCTGGTTCGGCATGAGGTGCAGGTCGCTCAGATGCAACACCCGCACGCTCGGGCTGCCGGGCTCCAACACCGGAAGCGTATGCCGCCGCAGGACAAAGAGATTGCGCTCGACGAGGCTCGCGTAGCCGACACCGGCGACCCCGGCCGCGGTGAGGCCGAGGAGGGTGCGGGCGAGGGCGTGCATCGGAGCAGTGTCCCACGCCGACTCGCCAGCGCCGTGTCGAAACCGAGGCGACGGGGCGGCATACCGGCTGGGAGACTGGAGTCATGAGCACCCTCAAGGAGACCCTGCACGCCGACCTCACCGAGGCGATCCGCCGCCGCGACGCGGTGGTCTCGGCGACTCTGCGGATGGCGCTCACCGCGATCTCCACCGCCGAGACCGCAGGCACCAGCCATCGCGAGTTGACCGACGACGAGGTGCTCAAGGTGCTCGTCAAGGAGGGCAAGAAGCGGCGCGAGGCGGCGGCGGCATACACCGCTGCGGGGCGCCCGGAGCTCGCCGAGCGCGAGGATGCCGAGTTCGCCGTGCTTGAGGGCTACCTGCCGACACAACTGTCCGACGAGGAGATCACCGCGCTCGTCGCCCAGGCGGTGGCTCAGACCGGAGCGACGGGTATGCCGCAGCTCGGCCTGGTGATGAAAGCCGTCCAGCCGCTGGTGGCCGGTCGTGCCGAGGGTGGGCGGGTCGCGGCGGCGGTGCGAGCGGCACTCACCGCCTGAACCCGGCTCACCAGTCCAGCGGTGGTTCCGCCGCAGGATCCCAGGGCAAGAACGCGGCCGGCGGGGGCGTCGGAACATCGCTGGGCTCGGGGTTCGGTCCGGCCGACACGAGGATCTTGACGACCGACCCGCGGGTGGCCTGGCTGCGCGGCGAGGTTCCCACGACGGCGCCGACTCGGGCGTTCGATGCGACCTTGGCGACCGAGGGGACGAAGCCGGCCTGCAGCAGGAGGATCTTGGCGTCCTCGAGCGACCGTCGGGTCACCTCCGGGATGTCCACCTTCTCGCCTTCGAGGACCTGCCGGCCAGGGTCGGCGAAGGCCGACTTCGGCACCCCTTCGAGGGCGCGGTCCATGATGGCCTTCCAGGCCGGCGCGGCGATGCTCATACCCCAGAGCTGGCCGAAGCGCCCCGCGGAGCAGCCCCGGGTCTCGCCCGGCGGGCGCAGGCAGACGTCCCGGACCACTCGGGCGTTGTTCTTGTCGTCCGGGGTGCCGACCCACACCGCGGTGGTGAGGTCGGGGGTGTAGCCGACGAACCACGTCTCGTTGTGGTCGTCCGTCGTCCCGGTCTTGCCGGCCGATGGGCGACCACCGGCGAGGGCTGAGCCCGCCGCCGTGCCGCCGCTGGCCATGACCCCCTTGAGCAGGCTGGTCACGCCGCGAGCGACCTCCGGATCGACGCGCTTCTCACAGGCGGCGCCGAGGGCCGGCAGGGGGAGGGCCTTCTTGTCCTTGACGATCGACAGGACCGGCGTCGGAGGGCAGTAGAGCCCGTCGTTGGCCACCGTCTGGTAGGCGCTGGCCAAGGTCATCGGGGAGACCGACCAGGTGCCCAGGATGATGGCCGACGGATAGGGCGGCAGCTTCTGGCCGTTGCCCTGGTGCAGGCCCATCCGCCAACCGGTCTCCCGGATCTTGCACGGATCCCCGCCCAACTGGACGGCCAGACCAACGAAGGCGGTGTTGATCGACTTGGCAGTTGCGTCCGCGAGCGAGATGTCCCCCTCGGTGGTGGACATGTCGTTGCGCACCTCCCAGGGTTTGCTGCCCACGCCGCACTCGCCCTTGATTTCCTTGCCCGTGTATTGGGCCGGCTTGCTCGGGCTCGCGCCCTTCGCGAAGACGCTGCTGGTCACCGGCCACCCGGCCTCCAGCGCCGTGACGAGCGTGAAAATCTTGGCGGTGGAGCCGAAGGAGAAGCCGAGGCTGCCGCCGTAGCGGGTGTCGACGGCCCAGTTCACCGAGGTCTCGCCACGGTTGGTGGGCTTGACGTTGTAGGTGGTGTTCTGGGCGATCGCCTTGACCGCGCCGGTCTTGGTGTCCAGGACCGCGGTCGCCGTCCCCAGCTCCTCCTCGTTGCCGATCGGCACGCGCCGGCTCAGTTCCTCGTTGGCGGCCCGGGCCACGGCGGGCTCGAGCGTCGTCTGGATGGTCAGCCCACCCCGGTAGATGGCCTGGACTCGCTGGGCCTCACCGCGGCCGAGCACCGGGTCGAGCGAGGGGTCCTGCTTGAGCCAGGCCAGCACGTAGTCGCAGAAGTAGGGGAACTCGGAGGCCTGGCAGGAGTTCCTCGCCGGGGTGACCTTGAGCATCGAGGCCAGCGGGACTGCCTTGGCGGCCTTCCAGTCGGCCTCCTTGATCAGGCCGAGTTCCTTCATGCGGTCCAGCACGACGTTGCGCCGGGCTAGGGCCTTCTCCGGGAAGTTCACCGGGTCGGTCGTTCCGGGGTTCTGCACGACTCCGGCCAGCAGGGCCGCCTCCGGCAGGTTGAGGGTCTTGGCCCCGTGCCCGAAGTAGTGCTGCGAGGCGGCCTCGACGCCGTAGGCCCGGTCGCCGTAGTAGACGAGGTTGAGGTAGCCCTCGAGGATCTTGTCCTTGCTCAGAGTCTTCTCGAGCTGGATGGCGTACTTGAGTTCCTGGATCTTGCGGGCGTAACTCTGCGCCACCGCCGCCTTGGCCCCGGCCGTGTCACCGGCCCGCAGGGCGTTCTCCTGGAGGGTGATCTTGACGTACTGCTGGGTCAGCGTGGAACCACCGCCGGTGACCTCACCGGAGGTCCGGTTGGAGATGAAGGCCCGCAGGATGCCCTGCAGGTCCGCGCCCCCGTGCTCGTAGAAGCGGTGGTCCTCGATGGCGATCTGGGCCGTGCGCATGATGGGGGAGATCTCGGCCAGCGGCACGATGACCCGGTTCTCGTCATACGGAGTGGCGATCTTCGTGCCGTCCGCGGCGAGGATGACCGACTGTTCGGCCAGCGGGGAGGTGGTGAAGCTCTCGGGCAAGGCGTCGAAGAGGTCGACGACCGTGCGCACCGACCCGCCCACCGCGCCCACGGCGGGCAGAAGCAGCCCGGCCGACAGCAGGCCGGTGATCACCGCGGCGGCGAGGAACGCCCCGAGGAGGCTGAACACGCCCCCCACGTTCGTCGTACGTCCAGACATACCGGCAAGGGTAACCCGCGCATCGGTATCACCACGCCCTCGCGGCCCTCCTGTCTGTATGCCGCGCGCTCGGCGGAGCGCTGCGATCACCGGCCGCGCGGCATACCTAGATCGGTTGCCGGAATTAACTAGTCATCCGGACGTGCGAACCACCCGAACGGGTCATGGTGAAGCCCACCGGGGCGCCCCTAGCCTCGCCATGACGGGCGATTCAGGGCGGTTTGGCCCGGCGGGAGACGGGGAAGGCAGGGACAATGACGACACCCACGGTCCGTGGTGCGATGCGCCAGGACTGGGCTGGGCTGGGGGCTTGCGTGACAGGGGACCCAGACGACTTGTTCGTCAAGGGAGCTGCTCAACAGCAGGCCAAGGTGGTCTGCCAGCGGTGCCCTGTCATTGCCGAATGCCTCGCCGAGGCTCTCGACCACCGGACCGAGTTCGGGGTGTGGGGCGGAATGACCGAACGTGAGCGGCGCGCGCTGCTGCGCCGCAACCCGCAGGTGACCTCGTGGTGGACCCTGTTCAATCAGGCCGGTGCCGGTCGCGCCACAGCCGCCGTCGTCGCCAGCTGACTCCCACGACGACTGCCGCCGCCCGAGTCCTGGCGGTGGACCCTGATGCTGCCAATGCGCGCGCGTGCGAGCGGGGGGCGGCTGAGGACGCCTGCGCGACCTTGTCGCACGAGGGCACGGACTGGGTCACCCGGCCAGGCGGCGACCCACCTCACGCAATCCGTCGACGTCGTGGACGTCCTGGGCCAATGAGGCAACCTCGACGACGGGGATGGCTGGGTGCCCGGCGGTGAACCGGCGCACCAAGTTGCGATGCCGAGCCGCCACGTCCGCCATCGCGGCGTGCACGGTCAACGCCGCGGCAGCCTTTGGACGCCCCGCCTCGGCCAGTTGCTCGGCCGCCGCGCGGGCGCGCGCCGCGGTCAGCCCGGGGGCCGGGGCCGGCTGCATCCGGTTGACGACGACGCCGGCGAGCGGCATACCCTCCGCCTGAAGCCGCGACACGAAGTAACCGGCCTCGCGCAGGGCGTCCCGCTCCGGTGCCGCCACGACGACGAAGGCCGTGCCCCCCTGCTTGAGCAGCGCATAGGTGAGATCGGCGCGCTCCCGGAAGCCCCCGAACATCGTGTCGAGGGCGTTGACGAAGGTCTGTACGTCGCGGAGCATCTCGCCGCCGAGCACCGTCGTCAGGGTCTTGGAGACCAGCCCGATCCCGACGTTGAGGAACTTGAGCCCCGCTCGCCCACCGGCCCGGGCCGGCGCGGCGATGAGCCGGATGAACCGCCCGTCGAGGAACGACCCGAGCCGTTTGGGCGCATCGAGGAAGTCCAGCGCTGAGCGGGACGGGGGCGTGTCGACGACGATGAGGTCCCAGGTGCCTTCCCGATCGGCCCGGGCGCGCAACTGCCCGAGCTTCTCCATGGCCATGTACTCCTGGGTCCCCGCGAACGAGGACGACACTGCCTGATAGAAGGGATTGGCGAGGATCTGTTCGGCGGCCTCGGGGGTCGAGTGGGCCAGGACGACCTCGTCGAAGGTCCGCTTCATGTCGAGCATCATCGCGTCGAGATGCCCGCCCGGGACGGCGGCGTCGGCCAGCCCGGCGACCGGGCGAGGGACGTTGTCCAGCTCGGTCAACCCGAGCGACTGGGCCAACCGCCGGGCCGGGTCAATGGTGAGGACGACGACCTTGCGGCCCTGCTCGGCGGCCCGCAGCGCCAGCGCGGCGGCGGTCGTCGTCTTGCCGACGCCGCCGGACCCGCAGCACACAACGATCCGGGTATGCCTGTCGGCCAACAGAGCGTCGAGGTCCAGTCGCGGGGTTCGCGCCATCTCAGGGCACCATCCCCTCGCTCGTGAGGATCTGGGCGATCTCGGTGACGGCGTTGAGGTCGACCCCGTCGACCAGGAAGGGCACGCTGACCAGCGGCTGCCCGAGGTCCTTGAGGACGGCCAACTGCTCGACCTCGAGGTCGACTCGCTCCGTGTGGTCGCGGACCTGCGCGAGCAGCGCCTCGGCGGTGCCGGTCGGCAGATCCAGGCCCACGGAACGCAGGTCCTCGGCCAGCTCGGTGGGCGACAGCGGATCGGCGAGGGCGGGCCGGTGGATCGTGAACCCGGTCGCTCTGTCGTTCTCGTCGAGGTCGGCCGCGACCTCGAACTCCTCCCAGGCGCGGACCTGGTTGATGACGACGGCACCGACCGGCATACCCATCTCGCGCAACTCGGCCACCGCGTCGGCGGTCTCCTGGACCGGCATCTCCTCCAGGAGGGTGACGACGTGGACTCGGGTGGCACCGGAGTGCAGCACCTCGGTGATCGACCCGGCCTGGGAGTGGATCGGGCCCATCCGGGCCAGGTCGGCCACCTCTTCGCCGACCGAAAGGAACCGGGGGATCCGGCCGGTCGGGGGAGCGTCCAGGACGATGGCGTCGTAGGCGAGATCCTCGGGTGCGCTGCCCCGCAGGTGCTTGTTGTCCAGGCGGCGCCGGCTGGCCTCGTAGATCCGGCCGATGAGCAGCAGGTCGCGCACGCCGGGGGCGATGGTCGTCGCGAAGTCGATCGCCCCGAACTTCTCCAGCACGCCGCCGGCCCGGCCGAGCTTGTAGAACAACTGGAGGTACTCCAGGAGGGCGGCCTTGGCGTCGACGGCCAGCCCGACGACCTCGCCGCCGTTCGCGCCTCCCGCGACCCGGGTCTCGGTCGTCGGCAGCGGCGGCACGTCGAAGGTCTGGCTGATCCCCTGACGCCCCTCGACCTCGGCGAGCAGCACCCGCTTGCCCTGGTTCGCCAGCGCCACGGCCAGGGCCGCGGCGACCGTCGTCTTCCCGGTGCCGCCCTTGCCGGTGACGATGTGCAACCGGACCCCCGCGAAGCCGTCGGCGCGCGCGGGCGGCGGGGCGGGCGGCATACCCCCAATGTATGCCGTCCGGCCGCCTCGCCGTGCGAGCGTGGGGCCGCCCGAGAGGCAGCGTCCGGTGTCGTGATCGCAGCACCGGTGGCTGCTTCACGGACTGCACCAAGGAACGCTGACCCGTCGCCGGTCCCTGGGGACGCCCGCGCACCCTGCCGGAGGCCCTGTGCCGCCGATAGGGTGACCGGCATGACTTCGTGGGAGTACGCGACGGTGCCGCTCATCGTGCACGCGACCAAGGCCATCCTCGACAACTGGGGCCGTGACGGCTGGGAGCTCGTCCAGGTCGTGCCCGGACCGGACGGCCAGGGCTTGGTGGCCTACCTCAAGCGCCCGCTCGCCGCGGCCGGGGCGCAGGCATGAGCGCCGTCGAGGCCCGCCTGGCCGAGCTCGGGTATGCCGTGCCCCAGGTCGTCCCGCCGGTGGCGGCCTACGTGCCCGCGGTCCGACAGGGCAACTGGGTCTTCGTGTCGGGGCAACTGCCGATGCGCGACGGGGCGATGCCGGCCACCGGCAAGGTCGGCGAGGGTCCTGGGCTGGTCAGCCCCGAGCTGGCCAAGGAGCTGGCCTCCTACTGCGCGCTCAACGGGATCGCGGCGATCAAGTCGGTCATCGGCGATCTGGACAAGGTCGAACGGATCGTCAAGGTCGTCGGCTTCGTCGCCAGCGATCCGTCGTTCACGGCGGTGCCGGCCGTGGTCAACGGCGCGAGCGAGCTGTTCGGCGCGGTCTTCGGTGACGCGGGCAAGCACGCCCGGTCGGCCGTTGGGGTGGCGGCGTTGCCGCTGGACGCCCCGGTCGAGGTGGAGCTCATCGTCGCGGTCCGCGACTGACGATCGGCTCGCCGCCATCGGCCGCACGGTCGTGCGCCACGAGGCGAGCGGGCGCTGGTGGGTGGCCGACCGGCATACCCGCCACCAGCGAGGAGGACACAGGACATGGTCATTCGGGACTTCTCCACGGGGAACACTCCCGCCTTGCGGGCGACCGCCGAGGCCTGGCTCGCGGGGGAGCGTGGTGCGCCCGCGACGACCCGCCCCGCGTCGACGGTGATGATCGTCCGGGACGCCCGCCCGGAGGACACGGACGACACTGACAGCTCGAACGGCGCGGGCGGGGTCCCCCCGCAGCGGGGTCCGGTCGAGGTGTTCCTGCTGCGTCGGGTCGCCTCGATGGCCTTCGCGCCGAGCACGATGGTCTTCCCCGGGGGCGGGGTGGACTCGCGCGACGGGGTCGAGGTTCCCTGGTCCGGGCCAAGCGTCCTGGAGTGGTCGATCCGGCTCGGAGCCGACGAGGACTCGACCCGGATGCTCGTCGTCGCCGCGGTCCGGGAGGTCTTCGAGGAGTGCGGGGTGCTCTTCGCCAGCGCCGCGGTGGAAGGTCCCCTCGTCGACGTCTCGACTCCGGAATGGGCCGCGATCCGGGCCGGCCTGGTGGCCCGCGAGTTGTCGTTGAGCGACGTCCTGCGCGAGCACGACCTGTGCCTGCGCACCGACCTGCTCCGGGCACACGCGCACTGGGTGACGCCGACCTTCGAGACCAAGCGGTTCGACACACGGTTCTTCGTGGCGCTCATGCCCGAGGGGCAGGCCATCGACGGCGAGACGAGCGAGGCCGACCACTCCGGATGGATGGACCCGGGCGCCGTCCTGGCCGACTATGCCGCCGGGCAAGCGGTCCTGCTCCCTCCGACGTTGGTCTGTCTCGAGGACCTTGCGACCGCGGGATCGGCCGCGGAGTTCTTCGCCCAGGAGCCGGTCATCCGCCGGATCATGCCCGAGTTGGTCGTCGACGACTCCGGGGCTGCGGTCATGCGGGTCGACTTCGGCGGCTACCGCGGCTGACCGCTCGCCGCTGACCCGGGATCGCCCGTGACCGTCCAGCTCCCCCCGGTGCCGGCCGCCTGGTCCTCTGGCCGGGTGACCGAGCGGGCCCATTGCGTGCTCGCCCCCAACCCGTCCGTGATGACCCTCGACGGGACGAACACCTGGGTGCTGCGCGAGCCGGGCGCCGCCGAGTGCGTCGTGGTCGACCCGGGGCCCCTCGACGAGGGACATCTGCGCCGCGTGCTCGAGGTCGTGCAGGCCGACGGAGGGCGGGTCGGGCTCACCCTGCTCACCCACGACCACGCCGACCACGCCGAGGCCGCCGTCCGCTTCGCCGAGTTGTCCGGCGCGCCGACCCGGGCGGTGCGGGCTGCCGGGGTGGGACACGACGATCTCGGTGACGGCGACCGGATCGCGGTCGGCGGCCTGGAGTTGCTCGTGGTCACCACGCCCGGGCACACCAGCGACTCGGTGAGCTTCCTGCTGCCGGCCGAGTGCGCCCTGCTCACCGGCGACACGATCCTCGGCCGCGGCACGACGGTGGTCGCCTGGCCGGACGGTGAGCTCGCGGCATACCTGGACTCCTTGGCTCGCCTGCAAGCGCTCAGCGGTGGCGGCGCGGTCGCCCAGATCCTGCCCGGGCACGGCCCGCACTTGCCGGACGCGGCGGCCGTGCTGGCCTACTACCTCGACCACCGGGCCGAGCGCCTCGACCAAGTCCGGGCCGCGCTGGCCGGGGGAGCGCGCACCCCTCGGGAGATCGTCGAGACCGTGTATGCCGACGTGCCACGGGCCGTCTGGGGCGCTGCCGAATGGAGTGTGCGGGCGCAACTGGCCTATCTGGCCGGGCGTGGGGAGGCCGCCCTCGGGTGATCGCCGAGGGCGTGCGGGTCAGGGCAGGCCGATCCGCAGTGCGTGTCCGTCGACGAACGAGCCCTCCACGGCAATGATCGGCAGCTTCTGGTCGTCGGTGTAGCCGAGAGTCTCGCCGGGCAGCAACACCGCGCCGGACTCGACGACGTAGCTGGCGACATTGGCCAGCATGTCCATGACCGTGCTGGGCAGCTCTGTCGACCCGCGGATCTCCAGTTCCTCGTGGCCGAAGACCCGCAGGCCGTGGGTCGACCCGCAGGAGACCCCCTCGCTCTCCCAGGCTGCCCAGGTGAACCAGGCGACCTCCCACGGCAGCCCGTCCCCGGCGTCGTTGACCGCCTCGATGTAGAAGGAGGGCTGATAGACGACGCCCTGGTCGCCCAGGTAGACCCCGAGGGCGTCCGGGTGGCCCAGCAGCCCCGCGACGAGGTGCGCGAAGGCGGCATACGTGCGGGTGTGTCTGGTGTCCTCTTCGAGGTCGGGACCCTCGTCCGCGTCGGCGTTCGAGAGGCTGACCACGACGTGTGCCCGGTGCCGGGCGACCTGCTCGGCACCCTCGGGCCAGAACGGGTTGTTCGCGGCACTTGCCTCGGCCTCACCGTCCGGCACCGGGGTGTCGAGGGCCAGGAGGAAGCCGTGCGCGCCGGCCAGAGTGACCTCCACCGGAGCGCTGCCGCCTGCCTCGGTTGCTGCCTCATTCCGTTCCGGGGCCGTTTCGGAGCCGACCGTCGCGGAACCGCGCGTCGCCGGTTCGGAGGTGCCCGGCCGGGCCGTCGCCCCAGGCACGGTGGCGACGAGGGCGACGAGCTCGTCGGCCGTCGTGGGCCGCTCGAGCAGGACGACGGCGACCAACTGCTGGGCACGCTCGGGGTGCCGGAAGGAACGGCCGGGGATCGGCAGCGAGGAACGGATCTTGTCGATCAGGCCCATGACGGCTCCTCCGCGTCCGGTGGCCGGGACCCCGCCCGGCCGGTCAGGTCAGCGTCCACGCCGGTTGAGACCGGCCGGCGCGACGCCTGAAGTCAGCGCGCGCGCCGCTTGAGGCGCTCGAGGTCCAGGAGCAGAACGGCGCGTGCCTCCAGCTTGAGCCAACCCCGGGTCGCGAAGTCGGCGAGCGCCTTGTTGACCGTCTCGCGGGAGGCGCCGACGAGTTGCGCCAACTCCTCCTGGGTGAGGTCATGGGTGACCATGATCCCGTCCTCGACCGGACGGCCGAAGCGGTTGGCCAGGTCGAGCAGAGCCTTGGCCACCCGTCCGGGGACGTCGGTGAAGACGAGGTCGGCCAGGTGCTCGTTGGTCCGGCGCAACCGGGTGGCCAGCGCCGCGAGCAGCGCCTTGGCAACCTCGGGGCGACCGCTGAGCAGGCTGGTCAGGGAGTCATTGCCCAGACCCATGAGCTGGGTCTCGGCGACGGCGGTGGCCGTCATCGTTCGTGGCCCCGGGTCGAAGAGCGACAGCTCGCCGAACATCTCGCCCGGACCGAGGATGGCGATGAGGTTCTCCCGGCCGTCCGCACTCGTGCGGCCGAGCTTCACCTTGCCTTCGCCGATGATGTACAACGTGTCGCCCTGGTCGCCCTCACGGAAGAGGATGTCCCCGCGTTCCAGCCGGGACGAGGTCATCTGCGCGAGCAATGCCTGGCCGGCTTCGTCGTCGAGGGCAGCGAACAACGGCGCCCGGCGCACCACTTCGTGATCCACGTCGCACAGTGTGCCACGTCGCCTTGTCGCCGGGTCGGGAGGTTGGTCCCGTATGCCGCAGGCGGGCTCTGCCAGAATCCGCGCCCTCGCGGGCCGTTCCGCGGTGTCAGCCGGGCGGCATACTCTGTCCCTCGTGCCCTCCGCCCGTGCCGCAGCCGAGACGCCGGTGGCCCGCACCCGCCGGGCCCGGCGGATCTACCGGGCGTTGCTCGAGCGATATCCCTATGCGCACTGCGAGTTGGACTTCACCAGCCCGCTGGAGTTGCTCGTCGCGACCGTCCTGTCTGCCCAGACGACCGATGTGCGGGTCAACCAGGTGACCCCGACGCTGTTCGCCCGCTACCGGTCGGCGGCGGACTACGCGGCGGCCGACCGGGCCGAGCTGGAGGCGATCGTCGGGCCGCTGGGCTTCTTCCGCGCCAAGTCCGACGCCCTGGTCAAGTTGGGTTCGGCGCTCGTCGAGCGATTCGACGGACAGGTCCCGGGCCGGCTCGAGGACCTGGTCACCCTCCCCGGGGTCGGGCGCAAGACCGCAAACGTGGTGCTCGGCAACGCCTTCGGGGTGCCGGGGATCACTGTGGACACCCACTTCGGCCGGCTCGTGCGACGCTTCGAGTGGACCGCCGAGCAGGATCCGGTCAAAGTCGAGCACGCCGTCGGCGCCCTGTTCCCGCGCCGGGACTGGACGATGCTCAGCCACGTCATCATCTTCCACGGCCGACGCACCTGCCATGCCCGGACACCGGCCTGCGGCGCGTGTCCGGTGGCCCGGTGGTGCCCGGCATACGGGACCGGCGAGACCGACGCGGCGCGGGCGGCCAGATTGCTGGCCTACGAACTGGCGCCCACGCCGTGACCGCCCTGCCGGAGCGGGTTGCGCACGGTGCGGCGCTGCATCCGCTCGCCCCGGCGGGTGGTGGTCTGCCCCGGCCGGCCTGGGTCGAGGGCATCCTCGATGCGGCGCAAGCCTCGCCGGAGCGGTTCGCCCGCTTCTTGCCCCCGGCCGGGGACCACCGGCAGTCGGCGGTGCTCATCCTCTTCGGGCCGGGACCCTCGGGCGAGGAGTCGGTGCTGCTCATCGAGCGGGCCCATACGTTGCGTTCGCACGCGGCCCAGATCTCCTTCCCCGGTGGCGCCCTGGATCCTCAGGACGCGGACCCGGTGGCCGCGGCACTGCGCGAGTCCTTCGAGGAGGTCGGCCTGGACCCGGCCGGGGTCGACGTGCTCGGGACGCTGCCGGAGCTCTTCCTGCCGGTGTCCGGTTTTCGGGTCCATCCGGTGCTGGGCTGGTGGCGTGATCCTTCCCCGGTGCGGGTGGGGCACCCGGATGAGGTGGCTCAGGTGCTCAGCGTGCCGGTGAGCTACCTCGCCGCGCCGGCCCACCGGCATACGGTCGCCCATCCGTCCGGCTATCGCGGTCCGGCCTGGGACCTCGGTGCCGACCTGCTGCTGTGGGGCTTCACCGGCGGGATCGTCGACATGGTGCTCGAGCTGGCCGGTCTCGCCCGGGAGTGGGACCGCGACCGGCTGCGCCCGCTGCCCGACCGCTTCCTGCGGAGGCGGTCGTGACCGGCGGGCTGGTCCTGGACATCGTCCTGCTGCTGCTGCTCGGCTCGTATGCCGCCTCCGGATACCGCCAGGGTCTGCTCGTGTCCGGTCTGTCCCTGGTCGGCTTTCTCGGCGGCGGGGCGGTCGGCATGACGGTCCTGCCGCAGCGGTTCGCCGGATGGAGCTGGGCGACCGAACACCCCTTGGCCTCCCGGGGCCTGCTCATCGGCGCCGTGTTCTTCCTGGCGGCCCTCGGTCAGGCGGTCGCCGTGCACATCGCCCGGCGGATGCGCCGGCACATGCACGCCCGGCCCGCCGTCACCGCCGACGCCGTGCTCGGAGCGGTGGCCGGGCTGGTGGCCGTCGGCGTCCTGGTCTGGTTCGTCGCGGGCGGCTTGCGGGGTAGTTCCTCGACCGTCGTCGGCCGAGCCATCGGCGAGTCCCGGGTGCTCACCGTCATCGACCAAGTCGTGCCGCCCCAGACCGGAGCCCTCTTCGCGGGATTCCGCCAGGTGCTCGACCGGGGCGGCTTCCCACGGGTCTTCGAGGGCTTGGAGACCGAGCCGATCATCGCCGTCGACCCACCGGCGGCCACCGTAGTCACCGGTCCGGCGATCGTTGCGGCGACCGAATCAGTGGTCAAGGTGACCGGCCTGGCCCAGGCCTGCGGTCGTGGCCAGGAGGGCAGCGGCTGGGTCGTCTCCCAAGGGCGGGTGGTCACCAACGCCCACGTCGTCGCCGGGGTGCGGGAGGTGACCGTGCGGGTGAAGGGCACCGGTCCGGCCCTGCGGGGCCAGGTCGTCGTCTTCGATCCGCAGCGTGATCTCGCGGTCGTCGCCGTTCCCGATCTCGCTGCCCCGGCGCTGCCGTTGGGCCCGATCGTGGCTCGGGGCACTGATGCCGTCGTCGCGGGCTTCCCGCTGGACGGTCCGCTTCGCCTCGATCCGGCGCGGATCCGCCAGGTGCTCACCGCGACCGGGCAGGACATCTACGGCCAGCCGGGAGTCACCCGGGAGATCTACTCGCTCTTTACCCGCGTGGAGCCGGGCAACAGCGGCGGGCCGCTGTTGTCGACTGCAGGTGAGGTCGTCGGGGTCGTCTTCGCCAAGTCCCTCGACGACGACCAGACCGGCTATGCCTTGACCCTGGCAGAGGCCGCGCCGGTGCTCACCCGGGCCCCGTCGGCGCGGACCGAGGTCGACACCGGCGCCTGTTCCCTGGGCTGAGCGCTCGCCGGACCGAATCGCCGAGGGTTCGGCCGCCGGTTCCGTGGGTCGGACCGGTCGGTCAGGTCGGCAGGCTCGCCAGCCACTCCACGAGCAGCCGGTTGACCTGCTCGGGGGCCTCCTCGCCGAGGAAGTGCCCGGCTTCGGGGATCTCCCGGTAGCGGTAGGGCGCCCTGACAAAGTCGCCGGAGCCGACCGCGGAGGCGGCCAACACACAGCCGTCCCGGCCGCCCTGCAGGTGCAGCACGGGGACCTCGACCGGCCCGCTGATCCGGCGCCGGAACGTCGGGCCGTCCATCCGGACCTGGTTGCGGCCGATCCAGCGGAAGTACTCCGCGGCAGAGTGGGCGACGAACGGCAGCGCCATGGCGGCGGCATACCGTGCGACGTCCTGCTCGGTCGGGAAGGTGCCGCCGGGCGCCGCCCAGGAGGTGAGGTAGCCCCGCACCTGCGCGTCGTCTCGCACCAGGCTGCGCTCGGGGCGGAACGGCCATTGCAGGTCCGCGACGAAGCGCAGCGCAGCCCGTTGGGCGCGGTGGCGCCGCGCCGCCGCCTGGATGGCGACCGGGTGCGGCATAGCCAGCGAGGCGATGGCCCGGGTCACCCCGGGCTGCAGGTAGGGCATCGCCCATGCGGTCCAACCCCCGAGGCCCGCGCCGACGACGACGGCACTCTCCTCACCCAGGCTGCGGATCACGGCGGCGGCGTCACCGGTCGCGGTGTAGGTGTCATAGCCCTGCGGCGGCTTGTCGGACGCTCCGAAACCCCGCAGGTCGATCGCGGCGGCCCGATAGCCGGCTTCGGCCAGGGCCGGCAGCTGATGCCGCCAGGCCCACCAGAACTGCGGGAAGTCGTGCAGGAGCAGCACGAGTGGACCGTCGCCGACCGTGGCCACGTGGAAGCGGGCTCCGTTGGCAGCGACGTACTGGTGCTCCCACGGGCCGTCCAGCAGGACTGAAGCGGCGTCGGACATGGGTCTTCCTTGCGAGCTGGAGCGCGGACCTGCGGGAAGGTCAGGCCTGGCCCTTGATCGTGGCGATCGTCGACTGAGCCTCGGCGATGGCCCGCTTCGGGGTCGGGTCGGCGTGTGCCATCGCCTTCTTGCCGACGAGGGCGAGAATGGCCGCGCCGATGAAGAGCACCACCGCGACGATGAGGAAGGCCAGCCAGGCCGCCAGCCCCAGGGCGACCAGGCCCCAGGCGAGCGCCGTCAGCAGGAAGCCCAACCCGAACAGGCCGAAGAAGGCCGCCCCGGCGAACATCCCCGCGCCCTGGCCGGCGTGCTTGGCCGCGCCGGAGATCTCCGTCTTGGCCAGGGCGATCTCGGCACGCACGAGCGTCGACATGTCCCGGGAGGCCGAGGCGACGAGTTGCCCAATGGTCGGCTCGTCGGCGCCAACCCGGGCAGGTGCATCTGTGGCCATGGTTCCTCCTGAAACTCATCCGCTGGGTCGAGCCTAGCGCCGCCCTCGACGGCTCGGGTATGCCGTGCGAAGTCAGGCCGCTTGTTCCAGCCTCCGCTCGTGCGCGTTCTATCACCTACATTCGTGTCACTTCGACCATTAGACTGATCTTCGTGGATGCTTCACCCGACCCGGTGCCGTTGCCGCAGTGCGCAGTTGCCGTTGACCTCGTCGTGCTCACGGTGCGCGAGGGTGCCTTGTGCGTCTTGACGGTGCGTCGCGCGAAGCCCCCGTTCGCCGGGAAGTTCGCGCTGCCGGGCACGCTGATTCGCCCGGCCGAGGATCTCCCGACGGCGGTGCGGCGGGCCCTCACCGACAACCCCGGGCTCAAGAGGTTCGACCTCGCCTTCGAGCAGTTGCGCACCTTCGCCGCGCCGCGCCGCGACCCGCGCGGACGCGTGGTCAGCGTCGCGCACCTCGCCGTGGGCCACGAATTGCCGTCGCCGCGGCGCGGCCCGGACTCCCTGAGCGTCCAGTTCGAACCGGTCAGCGAGTACCTCTCCCGCCGGGCCGGACCGCTGGCGATGGCCTTCGACCACAAGGAGATCCTCGCCGTCGGGGTGGAACGACTGCGGGCCAGGCTGGAATACACCGGGCTGGGTGCGGCGCTGTGCCCGGCGGAGTTCACTGTCGGAGAACTGCGCCGGGTCTACCGGGCGGTCTGGGACGTCGAGATCGACCCCGCCAACTTCCACCGCAAGGTCACCCACGCCGAAGACTTCCTCGTCCCGACCGGTGGGTCGACGAGCCGGGGTGGGGGCCGTCCGGCGGTGCTCTACCGGGCCGATCCGAGGGCCCTGCTGCACCCGCCGATCCTGCGCCCTTGATCGAGGCCGCAGCCGATCCCGCGAGACCGCGGGCCCGGCTGTCTCTTGGTCGGCCCGGCGGGCCCGTCGGAGCCGCTGAGGGTCAGCCCGTCGGCCGCGCGGCGGCGGCGAGGGCGGCATACATGCGCCGGGTGGCCCCGAGTAGCTCGGCGTCGGCGCGCACCGAGGCGTCCGGCCCGGGCGCGCCGTCGAGGTGGTCACGGAACCGCAAGCCCAGCCCGTCGACGACCTCCGCCTTGACCCGCCGGAGCACGTCGGTGAGTTGCGCCGTCGCACTCGCCGCCCCCCGCCAGCCGTAGCCGGCTACCGCCATCGGCTTGCCCTCCCACTCGGCGTAGAGGTAGTCGATAGCGTTCTTCACCGACGCCGGGTAGCCGCTGTTGTACTCGGGCATGACGAGGACGATCGCCTCGGCGGCGTCGACGACGGCCTTCCAACGGCGGGTGTGCTCATGCTGGTAGAGCCCGGTCGAGGGCATCTCGGGTTCGTCGAGCAGCGGCAGGGCGAGGTCGGCGAGGTCGATCACCTCGACGGCGAATAACTCGCCGGGTGCCTGGTTGCGCAGCCAATCAGCCACGACCGGACCCAGTCGCCTGGGCCGGGTGCTCGCCACGACGAGGCGCAGTTCGATCCGCCGGCCGGGGCCGGGTGCGGCGGAGGTCGCGGGGCTGGCGGCGGGGGAGTCGGTCATGGCCCGATCAAAGCACGAGACACGCCGAGGGGGTATGCCGCCGGCGCGGCATACCCCCTCGGGTCCGGACCGCGGGTGCAGACCTGCGGCCTGTGGGTCAGACGCTCAGTCCTCGGACCCCTTGGACAGGCCCGACTTGATGAGGTCCATGACCGAGGTGTCCGCGAGCGTCGTCGCGTCGCCGACCTGCCGGCCCTCGGCGACGTCGCGCAGCAACCGGCGCATGATCTTGCCGGAGCGGGTCTTGGGCAGCTCCGGGACGATGAGAATCCGCTTGGGCTTGGCGATCGGGCCGATCTCCTTGGCCACGTGGTTGCGCAACTCCTCGACGATCCCGGAGTTGTCGTCGCCGGCGTGGCTGGCTCCGGCGCGCAGGATGACGAAGGCGACGACGGCCTGGCCGGTCATCTCGTCGTTGGCGCCGACGACCGCGGACTCGGCGACCTTCGGATGGCTGACCAGGGCCGACTCGATCTCGGTCGTCGACAGGCGGTGGCCGGAGACGTTCATGACGTCATCGACCCGGCCGAGCAGCCAGATGTTGCCCTCGTCGTCCTTCTTGGCCCCGTCACCGGCGAAGTAGTACTGCGGCCAGCGCGACCAGTAGGTCTCGACGTAGCGGGCCGGGTCACCCCACAGACCGCGCAGCATCGCCGGCCACGGCTTGGTGAGCACGAGGTAGCCGCCGTGTCCGTCGGGGACCGGGACGCCCATGTCGTCGACGACTTCGGCTCCGATGCCGGGGATGGGCTTCTGCGCCGAGCCGGGCTTGAGGCTGGTGACGCCCGGCAGCGGGCTGATCATGATGCCGCCGGTCTCGGTCTGCCACCAGGTGTCGACGATGGGGGCGGAGCCGCCGCCGATGACGTCGCGGTACCACATCCACGCCTCGGGGTTGATCGGCTCGCCGACCGAGCCGAGCACCCGGATCGAGGACAGGTCGAACTTCGCCGGGATGTCCGAGCCCCACTTCATGAAGGTACGGATCGCCGTGGGCGCGGTGTAGAGGATGGTCACCTTGTTGTCCTGGACGATCTCCCAGAACCGGCCCTGGTGGGGGGTGTCCGGGGTGCCTTCGTAGAGGACCTGGGTGGCCCCGAGGGCCAGCGGCCCGTAGACGATGTAGGAGTGCCCGGTCACCCAGCCGATGTCGGCGGTGCACCAGTAGATGTCGGTGTCCGGGTGGACGTCGTGGACGACGTGGTTGGTGTATGCCGCCTGGGTGAGGTAGCCACCGGTCGTGTGGAAGATGCCCTTGGGCTTCCCGGTCGTGCCCGAGGTGTAGAGGATGAACAGCGGGTGCTCGGCCTCCATGCCCTGCGCCTCGTGGGTCGGCGCGGCCGCAGCCATGGCGTCGTGCCACCAGAGGTCCCGGGAGTCGTTCCAGGCGACGTCCTGGCCGGTGCGCCGGACGACGAGGACCTTCTGGACGGAGGTGTCGGCGTGGTCGAGCGCGGCGTCGACGGCCGGCTTGAGCGCGCTGGCCGAGCCGCGACGGTAGCCGCCGTCGGCCGTGATGACGACCTTGGCCTGAGCGTCGGCGATCCGGGTGTTGAGCGCCTCAGCCGAGAAGCCGCCGAAGACGACCGAGTGCGGGACGCCGATCCGGGCGCACGCGAGCATGGCGACGACCGCCTCGGGGATCATCGGCAGATAGATCGCGACCGTGTCGCCCTTGGTCAGGCCGAGGTCGAGCAGCGCGTTCGCGGCCCGTTGCACCTCGCGGTGCAGGTCTGCATAGGTGACATCGCGGGTGTCGCCCACCGGCTCGCCGACCCAGTGCAGGGCCACCTTGTCGCCTCGGCCCGCCTCGACGTGCCGGTCCACGCAGTTGTATGCCGCGTTGAGCTCACCATCGGCGAACCACTTGGCGAACGGTGCATTGGACCAGTCGAGGACCTCGGTGAACGGCTTGCTCCAGGTCACGTAGCGCCGGGCCTGGTCGGCCCAGAAGCCCTCGTGGTCGGCCTCGGCGGCGGCATACAGGTCCGCGGTCCCGTTGGCCTGCGCGGTGAACGCGGGGTCCGGGGGGAAGCTGCGGTCCTCGTGGAGCAGGTTCGCGAGGGTTTCGTTCGACACGGAGATTCCTCCTGCGGCAGGCGACACGTGTGACCCATGCAACTCGGTATGCCGTCCCGCAGGCAAGAGGGACCGCGACGGAGGGGGGTCGGACGGGCGGTTTGCGCGACGAGCGGTTGCTAAGGTCACCCGAAATCGAGCGGCGAGCCAGCAACGTCAACGCGAGACGCGGACCGGGTGCTACCTGACGAGGTAGTAGTTCTGCCCGTCGCTGACGACGAAACCCTGGTGT
Source organism: uncultured Intrasporangiaceae bacterium (assembly GCA_964573925.1). Taxonomy (GTDB): domain Bacteria; phylum Actinomycetota; class Actinomycetes; order Actinomycetales; family Dermatophilaceae; genus Phosphoribacter. Next base: position 747 of record CAZNLX010000008.1, on the reverse strand, counting down.
TGAACGGCCGCGCCTTCAAGCACATGCCTCAACGGTGCATCGCCCACCAGTAGCGACCATGCCACCCGCCCGGACGCGGCGTCGATGCCCAGGAGCTTGCCGTCCTCGGCCGTGACGAAGCGGCTGCCGTCGCACAGGGTCAGGTAGGACGGCCACTCCCCGGCCGCTGTCTCCCACAGGACCTTGCCGGACGTCGGGTCGATGGCCGACATCCGCCGAGCGCCTGACGGCTCAAACGTGCGCAGGAGCAGTCGGCCGGCGCAGAAGGCGGCCCCGTCGACCCCGTCCTTGGACCAGAGGACGGTGTCGGACGTGCCGGCCGCCCGCGCGCGGACCAGCCCGAGTTCTGCCTCGGTGCTTGCGAATTCGATCGTCAATCGAGGGAGACCGTCACTGGTATCCCACGCGTCCAGCACGAGATCGATTTCCTTCTCCGGCGTCCCGTCGGCTCGGATGGCCGGCTGGAGCTTCACGCCCTCCTCGGCATCGGAAAGCGGGCCCTCGCGGGAGATGACCTGGCCATCGCGAAGGCCGATGAAGGCCCCACGTTGGGTGTCGGCAACAATCCGTCCGGTCGCCTCGTCGAAGGCCAACACCCGTCCCGCCGGGGTGTGGGTGTAGAACGGGTACAGCTTGCCCGCGTTGAGCGCCAGCCCGGAAACCCCATGGAGGGTTTCGAACGAGGCGTTCCACACGGCTGAGCCGTCGCTGGCGAACCGAGTGATGGTCCCCGCGAGCGGCTTGTTC
>CAZNLX010000007.1:17241-20552 GCA_964573925.1 uncultured Intrasporangiaceae bacterium | reverse complement strand
TTCCCCGGACCAGGCCGTGAGAGATGGCGGTGGGGGAACAGGCAACGACCGACTGCCGGGTGTCCAGGACGATACCGCTGGAGGTGAGCGCGGCCAGCAGGTCGGTGACCTCGGCCGGCAACTGGTCGTCATCCTCGCCGTCGGTGTTCGAAGCGACGGCAGACCGGCGCTTCATCCCGACGTAACGCTCCCGTTCCAGGATGGTCCAGGCCACGGCACCGCCCAGGGCAGCGCCGAACACCACGGCCAGGAGCACCTCCACGGCCCTAGGCTAGAGGTCAGCACTCGTGCGACGGGACCGCCAGCCGTGGCTGAAGCGTCGCAATGACAGCGGTACATCTGATGTTCACTCACGGGCGGGGACCTGTTCACCTGTGGCGGTCTCTGCCCACCCCCTCTTTGGGCGGCTTGTCGGCAGATCGGAGGAACCACGACAATGCGCGACTCTTTCCACGAGCAACTCGACACGATCACCGAGAACCTCGTCGAGATGACCCGGCTGGCCGGGTCGGCGATGGCCCGGGCCACCACGGCGTTGCTCGATGCGGATCTGCATCTCGCGGAAGACGTCATCGCCGGCGACCGCACCCTGGACTCTGCCCGGGAACACTTGGACGGATTGGCCATCGACGTCCTCGCCCGCCAGCAGCCGGTGGCCACCGACCTGCGCACGGTCGTCACCGCGCTCCGGATGAGCAGCGACCTCGAGCGCATGGGTGACCTCGCGCGCCATGTGGCCAAGGTCGCTCGGCTGCGGTTCCCCAACTCCGCCGTCCCGCCGTCCTTGCGGGCACACATCCTCGAAATGGGTCAGGTGGCGCAGTTGCTCGTCACCAAGTCGGGCGCGGTCATCGCTGCTCGTGATGTCACCGAGGCGTTGGCCGTGGAGCGGGATGACGACGCCATGGACGACCTGCACCGACGGCTCTTCACCGTCCTGGCCACGGCCCAACTGCCCACCGAGACGATCGTCGATCTCACCCTGCTGGGTCGCTACTACGAGCGCTTCGCCGACCATGCGGTTTCGGTCGCCCGCCGGGTGGTCTACCTCGTCACCGGGGAGAACGCTCCGGAGGCCGACCATGAGGTCACCGAGGCGGGCGCCCGCATCGCCATTCTGCGGTCGCCATCACCTCAACCCTGAAGCAGCCGCGCGGGGCACCCGTTCGCCATTCTGCGGTCGCCATCACCTCAACCCTGAAGCACGCCGTGAGGCAGTGGTGGGTGTCGTGATCACGACACCCACCACTGCCTCACGCGATGTTTCTCGGCGCTGGGCGGAGGCCCAGCAACGGACCTGTCAGCGGCCCTGGTTGGCGACCGCGGCGGCGGCGGCGGCGGCGGCCTCCGGGTCGAGGTACTGCCCCGCCGCGAGCGGGGTGAAGTCCTCGCCGAGCGAATACACCAACGGCTGGCCGGTGGGGATGTTCAGCTCGGAGATCGCCTCGTCGGAGATGCCGTCGAGGTGCTTGACGAGGGCCCGCAGCGAGTTGCCGTGCGCGACGACGAGGACGGTCTTGCCCGCCGCAAGGTCGGGGCAGATCTCGCCCTGCCACCACGGCATGAGCCGCGGGATGACGTCCTTGAGGCACTCGGTCCGCGGGACCTCCATGCCGGCATAGCGAGGGTCGTCGGTCTGGGCGTATTCGTTCGTGGGGTCGATCGGCGGCGGCGGGGTGTCGAAGGACCGCCGCCACAGCATGAACTGCTCGTCGCCGTACTTCGCCCGGGTCGCCGCCTTGTCCAGGCCCTGCAGCGCGCCGTAGTGCCGCTCGTTGAGCCGCCAGGTGCGCTTGACCGGGATCCAGTGCCGGTCGGCCGCGTCCAGCGCGAGATTGGCCGTGGTGATCGCCCGACGCAGCACCGAGGTGTGGACGATGTCGGGGAGCACGCCCTTGTCCTTGAGCAGCTTCCCACCGCGGACGGCCTCGCCGCGGCCCTGCTCGTTGAGGTCGACGTCGACCCAACCCGTGAAGAGGTTCTTGGCGTTCCACTCGGAGTGGCCGTGGCGCAGGAGGATGAGGGTGTATGCCATGTCGTCCACCCTATTGCCGACCTCGTGTCGGCCGGAGGGGCGGCGCACGTCCGATGCGTCACGCCGACGCGAGTCCAGGATGAGTCAGGCAGAGCCGCCCGGTGAGTCCATCGCGGGGCCGGACGTCGGGCCGTCCGGTGAGTCGATCGCGGGGCCGGACGCAGGGTCGGACGCCGGGTCGGGGGCAGGGCCGGACGCCGGGTCGGACGCCTCGACCGAGCCCGAGTCGGGAGCCGGCCCTACGGCATACCGGGGGTCGTTCTCGCTGCCGGCCAGCAGCGGCCGGAAGGCTTCGAGGTTGGCCAACGATTCGCCGCGCGCGACCCGCCAAGCCCACTCACGCTTCATCGACGTGATGAACCCGATGGCGAGCAACTCGTTGAACGGTTCGTCGGCCGCCTCGACGAGCGCCCCGACGAGCAGGTCGAGCAGGCGGGCGTTGATGGCGCCCGTGGGCACCTGCCCCCGCACGTAGACATCGCCCGAGCCGTCGACGGCATACCCGAGCAGCGGACGGCGCATGACCCGGCGGAGCAGGTAGCGGTAGAACTCGGCGTGGTTCTCGTCGGGATTGCGGATGACGAAGGCGCTCACCGACGTCAGTTCGTCCCGGACCAGCAACGAGGCCACCGTCTTGAGCTTGCGCTCGCCAGGGATGGTCACGACGACCTCGCCGTCCCGCGCCCCCGGCTCGGCCGTGAGCCCCGCATCCGTCACGTATGCCGCGAGCGCAGCGAGCGCGCGGCCGGCCGGACCTGCTGGGACCGGGGCGGGTGGGGCTGGCGCGGGCGGCGCCGCAGCGACCCCGGCTTCGGCCCGCATGGCAGCCCCTAGGGAACCAGCGCTGCCGGGACCCCGGTGAGCAGGCTCGCCTCGGTGATCGGTGACGGAGTCTGGGTTCGGCATGCCTCACCGTAAGCCTGCAGGAGCCGTTCTGTCGTGGCCGACCAGCCGAATCCGGCTGCATGCCGCACCGCGCGGACCCCGAGGGCTTCCCGGCGGGCCGGGTCGGCGAGCACATCGCCGAGGGTCCGAGCCCAGTCGCCGACGTCGTGCCCCTCGACGAGGACACCTCCATCACCGACGGCTGTCGGCAGGCCGCCGACCCGCGCCGCGACGACCGGCGTCCCGCAGGCGAGGGCCTCGATCGCGACCAGCCCGAACGACTCGTTGTAGGAGGGCACGGTGACGAGGTCGGCCGCGCGGTACCACTGCGCGAGAGTGGCCCGATCGGCCGGTGGCACGAAGCGCACGTATGCCGTCATCCCCAGGTCCG
>CAZNLX010000007.1:0-17141 GCA_964573925.1 uncultured Intrasporangiaceae bacterium | reverse complement strand
GTGGCCCGATCGGCCGGTGGCACGAAGCGCACGTATGCCGTCATCCCCAGGTCCGCGGCCAACTGGGCCAGGCTCTCCGGGTGCTCCAGGCCCGAGCCGCTCGGGCCGCCGAGGATGCCGACGACGAGGTCGTCGGGGGTCCATTCGGGGTGCTCATCGAGTAGTCGGCGGGCCGCCTTGACGAGCAGATCGGGGGCCTTGAGCGGCTGGATCCGCCCGACGAAGAGCAAGACCCGGGCAGTCAGGGGCAGACCGAGGCGGGCGCGGGCGGCATACCGGTCGCCGGGGGTGAAGACCGCGAGGTCGACGCCGGGCGGGACGACGCAGACCCGTGCCGGGTCCGCGCCGTAGAGGTTGACGAGTTGGCAGGCCTCGTCGGCGGTGTTGGCGGTGAGCAGGTCGGCGGCCTCGACGACCTGGGCCTCGCCGATCTCCCGGCCGGGCGGCTCGGGGTGCTCCCCCTCCGCGAGCGCGGCGTTCTTGACCCGGGCCATCGTGTGCATCGTGTGCACCAGGGGGGTCCGCCACCGGTCGGCGGCCAGCCAGCCGACCTGGCCGGACAGCCAGTAGTGCGAGTGGACGAGGTCGAACCAGCCCTCCGGCTTGGCGGCACCGGCCCGCATCACTCCGGCTGCGAAGGCACAGAGCTGGCCAGGCAGATCGTTCTTGGACAGCCCCTCATAGGGCCCGGCGGTGATGTGCCGGACGGTCACCCCCGGCACGAGTTCGACGGTCGGCGGCAGGGCTCCGGTCGTGGCCCGGGTGAAGATCTCGACCTCTCGGCCGCGGCGGGCCAACTCCTTGGCGACCTCGGCGATGTAGACGTTCATGCCGCCTGCGTCGCCGGTTCCCGGCTGCTCCAACGGCGAGGTGTGCACGCTGAACATCGCGATCCGGCGGATCTCCTCCGGTGTCACTGCTCCCCGATTCCTCTCGCGTGCGGACGGACCTCATGGCATGCGTCTGAGGACAACACCGACCGGCGGGCCGGGATTCCCGGTCCGGGCCACCGTTGTGGCCACCGTCGTGGTGGTGCCGGGGACGGCGGCATACGCTGCGCGGTGTGAGCCGAGGCAAGCCCGAGGGGAGGATCACCCGCGGGACGACCAACCCCAACCGGCTGCGCCGGGTCGACCGATGGCTGGCCGGGACCCAAGCGTGGCGGCTGCGCGGACCGATGGAGCCGCCGATCGTCGTCGACCTGGGCTACGGCGCGTCACCGGTGACCGCGGTCGAACTGCACGACCGGCTGCGCCGGGTGCGCGGTGACGTCCAGGTGCTCGGGTTGGAGATCGACCCGGCCCGGGTCGCTGCCGCGGCTGGGCTAACCCGACCGGGGCTGCGGTTCGCCCTCGGGGGGTTCGAGGTGCCCACGCCGGACGGGCGGCCGGTCAGCGTGGTGCGGGCGTTCAACGTCCTGCGGCAGTACGACGAGGACGAGGTCGGGCCGATCTGGGGTCGGTTGCGCTCCCGGCTGGCACCCGACGGAGTGCTCGTGGACGGCACCTGCGACGAACTCGGCCGACTCGCCTCGTGGGTGGCCGTCGACCGGGGCGGACCGGTCAGCCTCACGGTGTCGATGCGGCTGCGCGGGCTGGCGACCCCGGCGGAGGTCGCCGAACGGTTGCCCAAGGCGCTCATCCACCGCAATGTCCCCGGCGAACGCGTCCACGCCTTCCTCACCGCCCTCGACCAGGCCTGGCGGTATGCCGCGCCGCAGGCGGCATACGGGGCGCGGGCGAGGTTCCTCGAGACGGCGTGGCGGCTGCGCCACAACGGCTGGCCGGTCCTCGACGGACCGGCCCGGTGGCGGCTGGGCGAACTGAGCGTCCGGTGGGAGGCGGTCCGGCCGGGTCAGGCGTCCGGCGAGGGCCGGGCGTAGTCGTCCTCGAGCCGCTCGATGTCGGCCTCATCGAAGAAGCCGAAGCCGACCTCAAGAATCCGCCCCGGCCGGTCACCGCTGTTGGCGATCCGGTGGATCGCACCGCGCGGCACCCAGACGGTTTCGCCGACCTGCGCAGTCCAGGTGCGCTCGCCGACCGTGACGACGATGGGGACATCGAGCATCGTCCACATCTCGCCGCGGTGCTCGTGGCGCTGAAGGCTGAGCCGGTGGCCCGCCTCGACGGAGATGGTCTTGACCGTCACCACCTCGTTCGAGACGAACTGGGTGAACGTCCCCCACGGCCGCTCGGCGACGAAGATGTCAACCCGGGGGTCACGGTCCCCGTGGGCGTATTCGGCGCGGTGATGGGTGACGGGGGGCGGGGTGTCGGTCACAGGGCTCCTCGGGGGCCGACACGGGCGCGTCGGCGCGACATTCCAGTATGCCGCACGCGGCTCACCAGGGCCCGTAGGGGCCCTGCCGACCGCCGCCACGCCCGCTCACCTGGTTGAGGGCGGGCCGGACGTCGGCGAGGTAGACCGCCGCCGCGACGAAGGCGATGATGCCGAGCATCGAGAGCGCGTTGCTGACGAAACCGACGAGCAGGGCGACCCCGAGGACCAGCAGCCAGAAGTTCTTGGTCCGCTTGCCGGCGGCGACAAAGGCGTCCGGACGGTGCCGGAAGGCGTCGATGAGCGCGAATGCCTCGGCGCCGAGGGCGGCGACGGACAGCACCGTGACGATGAGGTTCTGGACCGAGGTCAATGACGAGAGCATCTTCGAGCCTTCGTGACGGGGGTGCTGCGGCAGCCGACGGCCGGTCATGCCTCCAGGACGAGGGTAACCGGGCCGTCGTTGACCAGGTGAACCATCATGTGGGCCCCGAAGGTTCCCGTGGCGACGGTGACCCCCTGGTCCCGCAGCGCCTGGGCGACCGCCTCGACGATCGGCTCGGCCACCGGACCGGCAGCCGCGGCCGACCAGGAGGGGCGTCGACCCTTGCGGACGTCGCCGTAGAGGGTGAACTGGCTGATCACGAGGACCGGCAGTCCGGCCTCGGCGACCGAACGCTCGGCACCCGGAGAGTCGTCACCGTCCGGGCCGTCGAAGACCCGCAGCCCGGCAATCTTGCGAGCCATCCAGTCGACCTGGGCCGGCCCGTCGCCGTGGGTCACCCCGACGAGGGCGACCAGCCCGGGGCCGCCCAGCTCCCCGACGACGGCCCCGTCGACCTCGACCCGGGCCGAGGCGGCTCGCTGCAGGACGACGCGCACAGCAGCCTCAGATCCCGACGGCGACGATCGACCCGACCGGGCGGCCGTGGCCGAGGACCGGGGCGTCCTCGAGGGCGGCATACCCGGCCTCGGAGCCGGCACCGATGCCGCGCAGGATCGCGGCGAGCACGACCGGCTTGGCCCGCATGTGGCCATCGGCGACCTTGACGGCGACGCCGCGCCCGTCACCCAGCCCGACGGCATACACGCTCTCGGCGCCGTCCTTGGCGATGAGGCGTTGGGCGGGCGGGGCCTCGCGGATCAGCGTGGTGACCCCGCGGCGAGTGCCGCCGAGGTTCTGCGGGTGGGCCCGGATGGCGTCGGCGACCCGTGCCTCGGGGGTGCCGGCCGGGGCTGCGGCGATCGCTCCGAAGGCGCGGGCCAGGGCAGCGAGCGGTATGCCGTGCAGCGGCGCCCCGCACCCGTCGGTCGCCATCGCGCCGACCGGGGCGGCGCCGAGACGCTCGACGGCGGCGGTGATGGCCCGCTGCACTGGGTGCTCGGGGTCGAGGTAACCCCCGAGGTCCCAGCCGTTGGCGACGCAGGTGGCGAGCATCCCGGAGTGTTTGCCCGAGCAGTTCTGGGCCAGCGAGGTCTTGGGGTTGCCGCCGCGGATCCATTCGTCGCGGGCCAGCTCATCGACCGGGTAGTCGGGGGTGTTGCGCAGGTGGCCCTCGGTCAGCCCGGCGCCGTGGAGGATCTCCCGGGCGGTGGCCAGGTGGAACGGCTCCCCGGAGTGGCTGGCACAGACCAGGGCGAGTTGGCCGGCGGGCACGTCAAGGCCGGCGGCGACCATGGCCGTGGCCTGGATCGGTTTGCTCGCCGATCGGGGGAAGATCAGCCCGCTGGGGTCACCCCAGGCCGCCTCGATCGAGCCGTCGGCCCGGGTGACCACGGCGCTGCCGCGGTGCACGCTCTCGACGACGCCATTGCGCACGACGTGGGCGAGGACCGGTGCCTCGATGAGGGCGGGCGAGACGGGGCGGGCGGCTTCGGCTGGCTGGGACACGCGGGCCAGTGTGCCATTTGGCGTGGCCTTGCGGCACCGCCTGACCGCGCGGGGCGGCATACCCCGGGCGTGCCGGTGTGCCAGGGCCGCAGTACCGGCGGCGCGGACGGGGCAGGGCCCAGCGTCCGCGCCGCCGGGGGTTATCAGTCGCCGACCTTCTTGGCGGTCGTCTTGGCGGCGGTCGTGGCCTTGGCGGCGGTCTTGCGAACCCCCGTCGTGGCGGCGCGGGTGCGCGCGGTGGTCCGCTTGGCGCCGGCCTGGGCGGTAGCGGTCGTCTTGCGAGCCGCGGCGCGGGTCCGGGCGGCCGAGGCCTTGACGGTCTGGGCGACGGTCTCGGCGTCCTTCTCGACCGTCTCGGCGACCTTGGCCGCAACGACCTTGGCCTCTTCGGCGGCGGACTTGATGGTGGCCTTGGCGGCACGCTCGGTGGTGACGGCGGCCTTGCGGGCGGTGGTCACCGCACCCTTGCCGGCGGCTACGGTGGTCTCGACCTGGGTCTTGAGGTCGGTGCTGGCCCGCTGGGTGCGGATCCGCTTGACCAGGGCCTCACCGCGCTCGGCGAGTTCCTCGACCGTGGCCTGGGCCTTGGTCGCCAGCTCGATGCTGTGGCCGACAGCGTTGGCCGGGACGGTCTGAACGTCGGCGGCGGTCTTGGACAGGCGCTTGGCCAGGTCGTCCTGGATCTTGCCGAGGTTCTTCTGGATCTTCTTGACGTCCTTCTGGAAGCGCTCGGCGTCCTTCTGGATGCTCTTGGCGTCCATCTCGCGGGCGACATGGATGAAACGGTCCTGGGCCACGCGGATCTTCTCGACGGCCAGGTCGGTCGCGCCGACGACGGCCATGAGCTGCGTGCGGGCCTCGGCAGCGGTCTTCTGGAGGTCCTTCTTCATCTCGTCCATACGGTTCTTGCGTGCCATTTTGGTGGTCCTCCTCAGGATTCGGGTGACACGTTCGGGGGGGTTGCCACGTCTCCGTCAGTTTCGGACCCTGTGGCCGGGGCAGTGTGGGAGTAGGCAGTGGCGGGAGGGGGCGGATTGACCTGCGGGTCGGCCTCATCGGACGGCGCCGGATCCACGAACGACCGGTAGACGTCGACGAGGACCTGCCGCTGTCGATCGGTGAGCCGACCGTCTGCCGCGATTGCCGCCAGGACCGACGTGGCAGGCGGCGCCGAAGGGCTGGTCTCCTCGAGCAGGCCGGCCCGGACGAACAGCGACTCCGCCGACACCTCCAGGCCCCGAGCGATCTGCTGGAGGATCTCGGCGCTGGGCTTCTTCAGCCCCCGCTCGATCTGGGACAGATAGGGGTTGGAGATCCCGGCGAGCTCCGACAGCTGACGCAGCGAGAGCCTGGCAGCCCGGCGCTGTTCGCGCAGGTAACTGCCGAGGTCGAGCTTCAACGTCGGGGCCATGCCTCCATTATGCTTGCTCTAGTTAGCATTTGCAAACTGGAGACAGCTTGAGGCTGGGCACAGGGGCCGCGGGCGAGCATTGACAGAGCCACAGGGGCCGTCCGGCGGGGTGCGCGCGGCATACCGCGGCATACCGACGACCGTTGGTTCCGCGAGGGCGAACCGGCGCGTGCTCGGCAAACCCCGCCGCGGCGGACCATGGTCAATGGCCGTGTTCGAAGCCTTCGGTATGCCGCCCAACCGCCCCACCGCCGCGCCTGCCCCCAGCCGGCCGCCGCTCGCCGGGCCGGCGGTCAGCGGGCGATCAGCGGGTCCGGCGGTCCTTGATGCCGAGCAGTTCGCGGGCGGCGGTCGTCGAGAGGGCGGGTCGCTGCATGAGCGCGGCCATCGTCGCGGCCCGCTCGACGAACTCGGCGTTGTGCCCGGCGATCTGGCCGCGGGCGAAGAAGAGGTTGTCCTCCATCCCGACGCGCACGTGACCCCCGGCGGCGAGCGCGGCGCCGAGGATCGGCAGGTGCGCCCGGCCGATCCCGGTCGCCGACCAACTGGTCACCTCGGTCGGGAGCATCGCGACGCCCGCGAGCAGTGCCTGCACGGTCCCGGGCATCGCCCCGGGCACCCCGGTGACGAAGTCGACGTGCACCTTCCCACCGAACGGCAGCCCGCAGGTGTCGATGAGCCGCCGCAGCGCGTGGACATGACCGAGCTCGAACAACTCGAACTCCGGGACGATCTCGCGCTCCTGGGCCAGCCGATAGAGGTCGACCATGAACCCCCACGGGTTGAGGAAGACGTCATCGCCGAAGTTCGTCGTGCCGCAGGTCAGTGAGCACGAGTCGGGGTCGGCGTCGAGGACGGTGAGCCGCTTCTCCAGCGGGTCGTGCACCGAGCCGCCGGTGGAGAGCTGGACGACGAGGTCAGTCGCCTCCCGCACGGCAACCACGGCATCGCGCAGGTATGCCGCGTCGAGCGTCGGCCGGTGCTCCCGGTCACGCACGTGGATGTGGATGAGCCCCGCACCGGCCGCCTCGCAGCGCCGCGCGGTCTCGACGAGCTCCTCGAGGGTCGTCGGCAGTTGCGGGACGTCGACCTTGGCCGTCTCGGCGCCCGTGGCTGCGACGGTGATGAGGGTCCCAGCGGTGGCCTTGGTGGAGATCATGCCGTCATCCTCTCAGAGTTCGGGAAATCGTGCACTGAATGCTCGCTGTCACAACACTATTTCCGGCCGACGGGGGCCCCGGGTCCTGGGCCCCCGGCCCATGGGCGCCGTCAGGGCGCGACGATGACCTCCTGGGCCGCGGCGATCCCCGGCCCGCCCGCACCGTCGGCGACGACGAGAGCGGCGTCGACCGGTGTCGACCGCTTGACCAACGCCAGCGCGATGGGGCCGAGTTCGGCGTGCCGGGCCACCGAGGTGACGACGCCGATGGCCCGGCCCGACGGCATACCGGCGCCGAAGACCTCGGCACCGCGCTCGGGCAGGACGTGCCCGGACCCGTCGAGGTGGAGGAACACGAGCCGCCGCGGCGGATTGCCGAGGTTGTGCACCCGAGCCACCGCCTCCTGGCCCCGATAGCAGCCCTTGTGCAGATGAACGGCGGAGCGCAGCCAGTCGACCTCCTGGACGAGGGTCCGGTGATCGGTCTCGAAGCCCAGCCGGGGCCGCCAGGCGGCGACCCGCAGCGCCTCGGCCGCCCAGACGCCGGCCAGCGCGCGATCTCCGACGAAGGCCTGCAGCTCGGCGCGCGGCACGATCGACTCGCGCCAGGCCCGGCCGGTCGCGGGGTGCCCCTGCACCGGCCCGTATGCCGCGATCCGCCCGGCCCGCCCGGACGGGACCGGGTCGACCACTCCCGGCCAGGGATCCACCCAGGCCAGTGGTTCGCCGGCCGCGGTGGCCGCGGGGACCCCGAACGGCTCGCCGACGACGGCATACCCGCCAGTGACGTCGGCGACCTCGACCCGCAGCATGAAGCGCATCCGCTCCAGCCAGGCGATCAGGACCGGGGCGGTGCCGGGTTCGACGGTGAGCCAGGTCGTCGTGCCGTCGTCGACGACGTGCAGGGCGTGTTCGACGTGGCCGTTCGGGCTGAGCACGAGTGACTCTGCGCCGGCCCCGGGCGCCAGATCGGTGAGCGACTGGGTCGTCATCGAGTGCAGCCAGGAGAGCCGGTCCGGCCCGGCGACCGTGACGACGCCGCGGTGGGAGAGATCGACGGCCGCCAATCCCTCACTGAGCAGCCGTTGTTCGCGCATCGGGTCGCCGTAGTGCGCAGCCACCCCGGCATCGACGCCCTCGGCCACGACGGCACCGGGGGCGTCCAGCAGTGGTGAGCGGGCGGCATACCTGGTCATTGGGGTCCTCCGCACGCGGCGCACCAGCCGTGGACGGCCATGTGGGTGACGTCGGCCCGGAAGCCGCGTTCGGCCGCGATCCCCGCGACGAAGTCGGCCGCCGCAGCGACCGGGACCTCGTCGACGGCCCGGCAGCCGAGGCAGACGAGGTGGATGTGGTCGGCGTGCCCGGCCAGGTGGAAGGTCGGTGCGCGGTGGTCCAGGTGGGTGTGCGCAACGAGGCCGAGCTCCTCGAGCGCCTCCAGCGCCCGGTAGATCGTCGACGCGGGCAGCGGCGCGCCGCCGTCGGCCTCGACCTCGGCCGCGACGGCATCGGGAGTCGCGTGGCCGAGCCGGGCGAGCGCGTCGACGACCCGGCGCCGCTGGGGGGTCAGCCGCATCCCGTGGGCGCGCAGGACCGCTGCGAGCTCGCTCATCTGCTCACTGTATGCCGCCCGCGCACCACCCAGGGCCCTGCACCTCGCCCCCCGTCCGCCGCCCGCTCCTCCCCCCGGCCGCGTAGCCCCCCCGGCCGTGTAGTCCCCCGGCCGATAGATCCTGGATTGTGTGTTTGGTCCACGACATGTCGTGGACCAAACACACAATCCAGGACTTATCGCGTCGAAGGGAGGTCGGCCGTGTCGGGTGAGCTCAACCGGTCAGACCAGCCCGGTCAGACAACCCGGGTCAGCCGACGCGCTTGAGTTGGGCGGACAGGTGCGGCTGCAGCGGCTGACCGACGGCGGCCATGTCCATCGTGTACATGAGCGTCCCCTCGACCAGCCCATAGAGCCGGGTCGCTGCGTTGTACTCCTTGGCGTGCGGGCTGCGCATGACCGAGTCGGTGCGCAAGGTGATCTTGGCCGGCTCCATCTGCCCGTAGTACATCTCGAGGATCCCGGTCGGGTGGGTGAGCAACAGTTCGACCTCACGACCGTCCTCACCGGGCCGCCAGAAACCGGTCTCGATCGCCGCCGGCCGCACCCGCTGACCGTTCTCGGAGTCGAGGATCCAGGCCCGGGCCTCCCACTGAAGGAAGTGCCGCCCGTCGTGCCAGCAGCGGATCTCCTGGCCGTAGTGCTTCGACTCGATCGTCGGGTAGCCGAGCACCCCCGCGCCCTCCCACCGGCCGATGAGCCACGCCATCGGGCGCAGCCGCTCGGGCAGATCGACGTCGAGTTCGAACATGGCCATCCCTTTCGCAGGTTCTCTCGCCGCGGTCGCTTCGCCACGGGCCGCTCGCGCCGACCGGAACAGCAGGACCGCTGCGCCAGGGCCGTCGGCTCCGGCGCCCAGGTCCGTCGATCGTAGTCTGTGGGCATGTCCCGTTCCCTCGTCGTCAAGGTGACCTGCCTCGGCGACGCCAACCCCGCGTCGACGGCAGAGCTCGAACGGCTCGCCCAGGCACTCACCGTCGCGACGACGGCGGCGGCGAGCGGCATACCGACGAGCGTGTGGCTCACCGGGGAGGCGACGCGCCTGGCAACCGCCGGGTATGCCGCGCGCCTGCATCTTCCGCACGCGCCGTCCTTCGCCGAGTTGGTCGACACGCTGCTCAGTGTCGAGGCAGTGACGGTCTGCACCCAGTGCGCGGCGCGACGGGGGCTGACCGAGGCGGATCTGTTGCCCGGTGCCCGGATCGGGGGCGCCGCGGGTTTCGTCGAGGCGGCCCTCGCCGACGGAGCCCAAGCCCTCGTCTACTGACCACCCCGGGCGGGCGCCACAGATCCTGGACTTTGTGTGCGGTCCACGACATGTCGTGGACCGCACACAAAGTCCAGGATCTTGTGGGGCAGGTGGAGCGGGCGGAGCGGGCGGATCAGCCCGGCAACACCTTGGCAATGCCGCCCAACGCCAGCACCAGCACCCCGGGCAAGAGCACCGTGCCCACCCCCAAGGCCACCTGACCGGGCAACTCCCGAGCCCCCGGAACGGTGCCAAACACCCGCCGGGCCGACACCGAGAAGGTCGCCACCAGCATCCCCAGACCGAGCCCCACCGGCCCCGACGCCCCGGCCACGCCCACGGCCCCGGCGACGAGCCACCCCGTCAACGCACCGGCGAGCATGACGACGAGCATCGAACGCCCACCGATCACCCGGACCCGCCCGGTCAACTCGGCGAGCCCACCCGCCGCCATCCCGGCCAACCCGATGAACAGGAAGCGCACCCCCGGCTCGGTCAGGGTCAACGGCACAAGGGCGGCACCGGACGAGACGCAGGCCAGGCCGGTCATGGTGACCCCCATCGCCTCGGTCAGCCGGTGCCGGTCGGCCCGCAGCAACTGGAGGAAGTAGGTCGCGATCATCCCGATGGCCACGGCGACCGGCAGCCAGACGAGCCGGTGCGGACCGGTCGTCATCCCGACTGTCGCCGCCACGAGCAGCCCACCGCCGGCCGTCCCAGCCTGCACCTGCATCATCCCGGCCGCCCCGCAGAGCAGCGGCCAGCCGAGCGCGACGATGAGCGCCAGCACCGCGAGCAGGGCGGCGAACAATCCCGGCCCGGCGAGCGCAGTGGCGGCGAGCGCGGCGATGGTCACCAGTGCGGCGGCGGTCACCGGCAGCGGCAACCGGGTCGAGTCGACGTCACCGAACAAGGCCCCCACGGGGAGGCGTCGGTGACCGGAGACGGGGCCGGATGCTCCGGCCGAGCCCGCTGCAGGGTCGCTCACGAGCGACATCGTCCCATCACCCACCCGCAAACGGGGGCAGGACCTCCACGACTGCCCCGTCGGTGATCGGGGTGACCTCCAACAGCTCCCGATCCACCGCCCGTCCGTCGACGAGCACCGATGCCACCCGCAGCACCGGAGCCAATCCGGTATGCCGTGCCACCGCCTCCCCGAGCACGGCACCGACCGTGTCGCCGGTCAACCGCTCGGAATCGACCCCGGCCGCGGCCCGGGCGGCAGCCCAGTAGCGCACGAGGACCGTCGCGGACGGCATACCCACTCCTCCTGGCGCACGCGACCCCGCGGGCAAACCGGTCTCAGTGGACAGAACGTGCCCGAGGGGCCCCGGGCGCCTCGATTATCCTCGACGTCGTGGCCATGTTGCTGCTGCTGACCAACGCCATGGCGCCCAGCGCCGAGGTGTTGCCGGCGCTCGGGCTACTGAGTCACCACGTGCGGATCCTGCCCGCGGAGCCGGCCGCCCTGGTCAACGCGCCACCCGGTGATGCCGTGTTCGTCGACGCCCGCCGCGATCTGGCCCATGCGAAGTCGTTGTGCCGAATGCTGCGCGCCACCGGACTGTCGGTCCCGTTGTTCGCGGTGCTCACCGAGGGTGGACTGGTCGCGCTCACCGCCGAGTGGGAGGTCGACGATGTCGTCCTGGACACGGCCGGGCCCGCCGAGGTGGACGCCCGGCTACGCCTGGCCCTGACCCGGGTCGACTCCACCGAGGCCGAGGAGCCCGGGCCGATCCGGGCTGGCGAGCTCACCATCGACGAGGCGAGCTATTCCGCCCGCTTCCGGGGCCGCACGCTCGATCTCACCTACAAGGAGTTCGAGTTGCTCAAGTATCTGGCCCAGCATCCGGGTCGGGTCTTCTCCCGGGCGCAGCTGCTCCAGGAGGTCTGGGGCTACGACTACTTCGGCGGCACCCGCACCGTCGACGTGCACGTCCGGCGACTGCGCGCGAAGCTCGGCCCGGAGCACGAGCAGCTCATCGGAACGGTCCGCAACGTCGGCTACCGCTACGTTCCGGACCGCCCCCGCGATTCCGCCCACGCCGAGGTCGATGCCGAGGTCTGAACCGACGCTCGCTCGTGATGAAATCGGGTATGCCGTCGCACCCGCTCGCCTCGACCCCACTGGCCTCTGCCCCGCTCGCGGTCCGCGCGCTGCGGCCCGAGCGCGCCGAGCAGGTCCGCGACTTGCTCAACGCGGCCGCGGCCGCCGATGGGGCACCACCGCTGTCCGAGGCCTTCGTCCTCGGCCTCGAGCCCGGATCCGGAGCCGGCCACCTGCTCGTGTATGCCGCCGCGCAGCTCGTCGGCTACGCCCAGTTGACCGACCCGGACGATCACGACACCGCCGCCGAGATCGTCGTGCACCCCGAGCATCGCCGGGAGGGCATCGGCACCACCCTGCTGGCCGCGATGCCGACGGGAGTGCGGGTCTGGGCACACGGGTCGAGTGAGGCGGGCACCGCGTTCGCACAGGCTCGGGGCCTGACTCCGGTGCGCGACCTGCAGTTGCTGTCCCTCGACCTGGGCGATGAGTTGCCCCCGGTCGACCTGCCCGAGGGTCTGGTCGTGCGTCGGTTCCGGCCCGGCGTTGACGACCAGGCCTGGGTCGCGGTCAATGCCGCCGCCTTCGTCGAGCATCCCGAGCAGGGACGACTCACCGTTGCCGACCTGCGGGCCCGGATGGAGCAGCCGTGGTTCGACCCCGAGGGCCTGCTGCTCGTCGTCCCGGACCGGCTCGGCGAGGGCCCGACGGTGGCCGGCTTCCACTGGACCAAGGTCCACGACACGCCCCCGGTCGCCCTGATCGAGGGGGGCCCGGACGAACCGGCCGACCCGGACTCCCCGCCCCGCCCCTGGGGCGAGGTGTATGCCGTCGCCGTCCACCCGGCATACCAGGGCCGTGGACTGGGCCACGCGATGACCCTGCTGGGCCTGCACCACCTGCGGGAGCGGGGCATCGACCGCGTCTTCCTCTACGTCGACGCAGACAACGAGCCGGCGGTACGGACTTATACGGCGTTGGGTTTCCGGTTACGCGGGAACGAGACGATGTTCACGCAGACGCCGACTGCCGTTAGTGCAACGATGGACGCCATGAGCGCCACCGCCGACGCCCCCGTCGAGACCGACCCCTCCGTCCAGCCCCTCACGGAACCCCTGACGGCGGCGCCGGTCGAGGGTCATATGCCGGAGACGCCGGTCCACGAGGAGGTGGCGGACGAACCCTCGGCGACTCACGAGCTGCCCAGCGAGCGCTACCTGGAGCGCGAGATCTCCTGGTTGCAGTTCAACGAACGGGTCCTGCAACTGGCGATGGACGAGACGGTGCCGCTCATCGAGCGGGCCAAGTTCCTCGCGATCTTCTCGAGCAACCTCGACGAGTTCTTCATGGTCCGGGTCGCCGGGCTCAAGCGCCGCATCGCCACCGGCCTGGCCGTGCGGTCCGCGGCGGGCTTGGAGCCGCGCGAGTTGCTCGACCGGATCCAGCACGCGGCCCAGGAGCTCATGCGGCTGCATTCCTGGGTGTTCTGGGACCAGATCCGCCCGGCGCTCGAGGAAGAGGGGATCAGCATCGTCCGGTGGGACGACCTCACCGAGGCCGAGCGGGCCCCGCTGCACGGAATGTTCCGGGAGCAGGTCTTCCCGGTGCTCACCCCGCTGGCCGTCGACCCGGCCCACCCGTTCCCCTATATCTCCGGACTCTCGCTCAACCTCGCCGTCGTCCTCATCAACCCGAAGACCGGCGCCGAGCACTTCGCCCGGGTCAAGGTGCCCCCGGTGCTGCCGCGCTTCCTGCGGGTCGCAGACCCGGCGGACGAGCACGGCACGCATCACGCCCGGTTCATCCCGCTCGAGGATGTCATCGCCATCCACCTCGACCAGTTGTTCACCGGCATGGAGGTGCGCGAGCACTACACCTTCCGGGTGACCCGCAACGAGGACCTCGAGGTCGAAGAGGACGACGCCGAGAATCTGCTCACCGCGCTGGAGAAGGAGCTCACCCGGCGCCGGTTCGGTCCGCCGGTGCGCCTCGAGGTCGAGGACGCGATGGCCGACCGGGTCCTGGACCTGCTCAGCCGGGAGCTCGGCGTCACCGAGGCCGAGACATACCACCTGCCCGCACCGCTGGACCTGCGCGGGCTGTTCCTGCTCGGCGACCTCGACCGGTCCGAGCTCAAGGACCCGCCGTTCGTCCCGATGACTCACCCGGACCTGGCGCCGACCGAGCGCTCCCAGGAAGGCGACCTTTTCGCCGCCATCCGGGCCAAGGACATCCTCCTGCACCACCCTTACGACTCGTTCTCGACGTCGGTCCAGTCGTTCATCGGGCAGGCGGCCGCCGACCCGCGGGTGCTGGCGATCAAGCAGACCCTCTACCGGACCTCCGGCGACTCCCCGATCATCGACGCCCTCATCGACGCGGCGACCGCCGGCAAGCAGGTCCTCGCCGTCGTCGAGATCAAGGCCCGCTTCGACGAGGTCAACAACATCAGTTGGGCGCGCAAGCTCGAACACGCCGGCGTCCACGTCGTCTACGGCATCGTCGGGCTCAAGACCCACGCCAAGCTGTGCCTCGTCGTCCGGCAGGAGACCGAGGGTCTCGTTCGCTACTGCCACGTCGGCACCGGCAACTACAACCCGAAGACCGCCCGGCTCTACGAAGACCTCGGCGTGCTGACCTGCGACCCGCAGGTCGGCGAGGACCTGTCCCGGTTGTTCAACCAGCTCTCCGGCATCGCCCCGCGCAGCCGCTTCCGCCGGCTGCTCGTCGCCCCGCGGACCGTGCGCTCGGGCCTCATCGAGATGATCGACGCCGAGATCGCCCGCCACCAGGAGCACGGCGACGGCGCCATCCGGCTCAAGATGAACTCCATCGTCGACGAGCAACTCATCGACGCGCTCTACCGGGCCTCCCAGGCCGGGGTCCCGGTCGACGTCTGGGTCCGCGGCATCTGCGCCATCCGTCCCCAGGTCCCCGGGCTCAGCGAGAACCTGCGGGTCCGCTCGACGCTGGGCCGGTTCCTCGAGCACTCGCGGATCTTCTGGTTCGGCGGCGGGGGCAGCCCGCAGGTGTTCATCGGCAGCGCCGACATGATGCACCGTAACCTCGACCGGCGGGTCGAGGCTCTGCTGCACATCGTCGACCCCGCGCATGTCGCCGAACTCACCGACATGTTCGAGATGGGGTTGGCTCCGACGACCTCGCGGTTCGAACTCGGTGCCGACGGGACGTGGAGCCGGATCCACCGCGATGAGCACGGCAAGCCCCTCGACGACGTGCAGACCCTCATGTGGGACTACCACAACAAGGCCCGGCGCAAGGCCCGGCGCCGGTAGCTTCTTCCGATGCCCACCATCAACGCCGCGGGGACCGTGCCGTGGCGACTCAACGGTGATGCCCTTGAGGTGGCACTCGTGCACCGGCCTCGCTACGACGACTGGTCGTGGTCCAAGGGCAAGCTCGAGGGCAACGAGCCCTGGCCGGTGGCCGCCGTCCGCGAAACGCACGAGGAGACCGGCCTGGAGGTGCGGCTCGGTCTCCCGCTCCCGGCGACCTCCTACCGAGTCCTGGACCGCTCGGGTGAACCGGCGACCAAGCACGTGCGCTACTGGGCGGCGCAGGTCGTCGGCGGCCACGGCCGGCTGGAGAACGAGATCGACGACATGCTCTGGCTCGACGGTCCGGCCGCACACACCCGGTTGGACTACTCGCACGACCGCGAGCAGTTGCGGGCCTTGCAGCAGGCCCACCAACGCGGCATCCTCGCCTCGACGTGGCCGATGCTCATCGTCCGGCATGCCCTGGCCGTGCCGCGCTCGGCCTGGAAGGGAGGCACGGACTCGGCCCGGCCGCTGTCCCCGGAGGGGGTTTCGCAGGTCCCGACGATCTCGGCGATCCTCGCGGCATACGGGGTCCGTTCCCTCGTGTCCTCCCCGTCCGCGCGGTGCGTCGCGACGATCGCGGAGTATGCCGCGAGCCGCCAGCTCGACGTCGACCTGGAGCCGGGGCTGTCCGAGGAGCGCTTCGCCGCGCGCGGGCCGAAACGAGCCGCCAAGGTGATCAAGCGCGTGCTGGCCTCCGGGGTGCCGACGGCGATCTGCAGTCACGGCCCGTTGCTGCCCAGCCTCATCAACCTGCTCCTGCTGCGGGCCGCCGCGCCCGTCGATGAGCCGAGCGGCCCGGCCGACCTGCTCGTCGAGGCCGCCGATCTGGGCATGGAGAAGGGCGAGATCCTCGTCGCGCACCTGACCGGCGTCGGTGACGACGCGGTGGTCCTGGCCGTGGAGCGGGTTCCCGCACCGGTCGACCTCGGCTGAGTCGGCAGCGACCGGCGATTCACGCCCTATTCACGCCTGACCTGCTGTCTGGCAACTCGCTGCCCCCTGCCCGGACACCGGCCGTTCCTACGGTGGCAACGGCGCCGTAGGAGCGCCACCGAGTGAGAGGGACAGCATCAACGTGAAGACCACAGCGTTCCGGTGGGCGATCGCCCCCGCGGCCTTCGCCGTGGCGGTCGGACTGACCGCGTGCGGGGGCCAGGCCCAAACGGCCGGCGGAAGCGGCACCTCCGGGAAGGGCGCCCTGTCAGGAGAGATCCTCCTCGACGGGTCCAGCACGGTCGCGCCACTGAGTTCCGCAGCCGGCGAGTTGTTCAAGCAGAAGAACCCGGGGGTCAACGTGTCGGTCCAGACGTCCGGGACGGGGGGCGGCTTCAAGAAGTTCTGCGCCGGACAGACCGACATCTCCAATGCCTCACGCCCGATCAAGGATGCCGAGAAGGAGCAATGCAAGGCGGCCGGGATCGAGTTCCAGGAGATCGTGGTCGCCAACGACGCGCTGAGCATCGTCGTCGGCAAGGGCAACACCTTCCTGCAGTGCCTCACCAAGGCCGAACTCAAGACCCTGTGGGCCAAGCCGGCAACCGGCACGGTCACCTCGTGGAAGCAGGTCAACCCGTCGTTCCCGGACGCCCCGATCAAGCTCTACGGCCCGGGCACCGACTCGGGGACCTTCGACTACTTCACCGAGGCGATCAACGGCAAGGCCGGCGATTCGCGCACCGACTACAGCCCCTCCGAGGACGACAACGTCATCGTCAAGGGAGTCAGCGGTGACGTCAACGCGCTCGGCTACTTCGGCCTGTCCTATCTCGAGGAGAACACCGGGTCGCTGCGTGCGGTCAAGGTCGACGGCGGCGCAGGCTGCGTCGAGCCGAGCATCGCCAGCGCGCAGGACGGCACCTACATGCCGCTGTCCCGCCCGCTGTTCATCTACGTCTCGAAGAAGGCGGCAGCCAAGCCGGCCGTGAAGGCCTTCGTCCAGTTCTACGTCGAGACCGACGAGGCGATCACCAAGGCCGCCAAGTTCGTCCCGCTCAATGCCGAGCAGAAGGCCAAGGCCACGGCCGAGGTCAAGGCGCTGGGCTGACGGCGACCGACCGGAACCGACCATGACCATCCTGCGTGGGGCCGGCGCCACGAGGGGCCGGCCCCGCCAGCGCGCGTCGCTCCACGCGTAGGCACCGTGGTCGA